>NZ_MEBQ01000004.1:0-172913 GCF_001722105.1 Salinivibrio sp. SS3
AATCCTTCCTCCACCACCACTTTTAAGGGCCAGCATCTGCTGGCCCTTTTTCGTTGTTTTTTGTCAACGGCTCAATCACTTGCCACGAGAGCTGACTGATGCACGCCCATGCGGCGACCACAAATCTTGCTCTGGCCCTTTAGGCACAATGCGTGTCGGATTAATGTTGCCGTGACTGTAATAGTAATGGGTTTTGATATGATGCATATCGACCGTCTCGGCCACGCCTGGCACCTGAAATAACTCTTTCATATAACAGAACAAGTTGCAGTAATCGGCAATACGTTGCTTGTTACATTTGAAATGGCCTACGTAGACAGGATCAAAGCGAATTAACGTTGTGAACAGCCGCCAGTCTGCTTCTGTGATCTGATTGCCGGCTAGATAGCGGTTGCGACTCAGATGGTCGTCCAATACCGTCAATGCACTGAATAGCTGATCAAAGGCGTCTTCATAAGCCGCTTGTTCGGTGGCAAAGCCACATTTATAAACGCCGTTGTTCACGTTGGGGTAAACAAATTCATTCCACTGATCAACCGCTGCACGCAGGTTGTCTGGGTAATAATCGTCATGATTACCCGTAATATCATTAAACGCCGAATTAAACATTCGAATGATATCGGCTGATTCATTACTCACAATGGTCTGAGTTTGCTTATCCCATAAAACCGGCACGGTGACCCGCCCCGTGTAATCCGGCTTCGCGTGGGTATAGAGCTGATGAGCATAATGGAACCCATACAATGGCTCGGGCTCAGAAAACGTCCAGCCATGTTCTAACATTTCAGGTGCCACCACGGTGACATCAATATGAGGCTCAAGCCCTTTTAAATGACGCATAATCAGGGTCCGATGCGCCCACGGACAAGCAAGAGACACATACAGATGATAGCGGCCTGATTCAGCGTTAAAGCCCGCATCGCCACTGGGTCCGGCTTGGCCATCGGCGGTCACCCAATGACGAAAACCCGCGTCTTCACGGACAAATCGCCCTCCCGAAGACTTGGTGTCATACCACACATCATGCCAAATACCGTCTATCAGTTTTCCCATACGTCCTCCTTTCTCTACGCTATACAGTATAAGGAGAGCGCGAGGGAAAGTCGGCAGAGCAACTTGTTGGAGTTATTCGAAAAAACTGAGCAATCCTTACAGCATCAACAATGTCATGATCTTGTGAGAATTTGTCTGATTGCTTATTCGCGTTTGACCGTCACTCTCCATCTCTTTTAGGGTGACCGTGATGAATAAAAGGAGAGTATTAATGAAACGTTTATTAGCGACCCTATCTTTTGCGTTTGTTGTTGCAGCCAGTCTGCCAAGTTTTGCTGCCAACGAAACAAACGAACTGTCAGCGGATCAGCTGACCGACCAAGTGATAAGCAGCTATGCAGAGGCCGCTGAACAGGTGGTTTCAATGTCTAAAGACTATCAAAGTAAACTTGAGAGCATTCGTAGTGAAGAAAAAGCGAAAGCGCTAATGGCACAGACGCAGAAAGAAATGGCACAAGCAATTGAGGCAACGGGCCTGACGATAGAAGAATATAACGCTGTTTTTCGTCAAGCACGTGAAGATAAAGAGCTGCAGAAGAAAATTAGCAATATGCTCAATGAGTAGCCGTAGTTTGAAACAGGGGTAAGCATATGCATGCTTGCCCCTATTGGTTTAAGTGTGGGCTATCACGGCTGGCGTTTTGGGTAACCACAGCGAAATCACCGTCGTGATGAACAAGAAGGCGAAAGAGACCCACAAACAGGCTGCTAGCCCCCACACTTGGAAAATCCAACCGGATAACACGGTGCCAATTAAGCGTCCCATGGCGTTCGCCATATAATAGAACCCCACATCCAGTGACACACCGTCACCTTTGGCGTAGCTGACGATCAGGTAGGAATGCAGTGAAGAGTTAATCGCAAATATCGCCCCAAACACCATGAGTCCAACGATAATCACCCCTTGCGGATACCACTGTTCGCCAATTGCATAAGCAATGATGCCGGTCACCACGGCCAATAAACCTGCCCAACCTAATGCCGCTTTACCACCCGGCGAATGGCCAGCTTGGCGCCCAGTCATTTTCGGGGCAATCCCTTGCACCACGCCGTAAGCAATCACCCATAGCGCAAGAAAGCCACCGACCATACTATGGCTCCAGCCGAATGTGTTGCCCAAATAAATCGGTAAGGCGACGACAAACCACACGTCTCGTGCGCCAAAGAGAAACATGCGTGCCGCTGAGAGGATATTGACGCTGCGCGACTTGGAAAATATTTCTGAAAACTTAGGCTTACTTTTAGCTTTACCTAAATCCGCTTTTAGTGACACCACACTGCCAATAAAGACCACAGTCAGCACACCGGCCATGGCTGCCACCGCGTATTGAAAGCCAATGAAAGACAGCAGTGCGCCACCGACAAAAAAGCCTGCCCCTTTGAGCGCGTTCTTAGAGCCGGTGAGGATCGCAATCCACTTGAACAGCGCACCCTGTGCATTATCGGGAACCAGGGTTTTGATCGCACTTTTGGCACTCATCTTATTGAGATCTTTCGCAATCCCAGATAGTGCTTGTGCCGCCATCACCCAGGGGATGGTGAGCCACGCCGCGGGTACCGCCAGCATAGTAAGCGCCACAATTTGCATGCCTAGGCCAATATTCATGGTGCGGTTAAGCCCTAATCGAGCCCCTAACCAGCCGCCGACAAGATTGGTCACTACCCCAAAGAATTCGTAAAACAAAAACAGCGAGGCAATTTCTAAGGTGCCGTAGCCTAAGTCATAAAAGTACAGCACCACCAACATCCGCAGTGCGCCGTCGGTGATGGTGAAGTTCCAATAGTTAAAGGTAACCAGCATGTACTGGCGCACAGATTGACTTAATTGAGCAAACATAGTGGCCGTCTATTTAGGTTTAATAAAAGCGGTAAATAAAGGCGGTGCACTGTATACACCGCCAGCGTTACAAAGTATCACTTACTGATCGACAAGACCGACGTTGCGCACCAGCTCAGCGGTGCGCGTGGCATAACCCATTTCGTTGTCATACCACGCATAGATTTTGACCATACGCTTGCCCACTACCATGGTGGATAAACCATCGACAATAGTAGAGCGCTGATCGCCACGGTAATCAATCGAGACTAAAGGACGCGCCTCAAAGCCAAGAATGCCTTTAAGCTCGCCGTCGGCAGCCTCTTGCAACAGTGCATTCACCTCGTCGGCGGTGGTATCGGTTTCTACATCAAAGATCACATCCGTTAGCGACGCATTGGCAAGGGGGACACGCACCGCATGGCCATTAATCTTGCCTTTTAGATCCGGGAAAATTTCTACGATAGCGGTCGCCGAACCTGTGGTGGTCGGGATCAAGCTCATGCCACACGCACGGGCGCGACGTAAGTCTTTATGCGGCGCGTCTAAAATCGTTTGGGTATTGGTTAAATCATGAATAGTGGTGAAGGTCGACTGCGCAATGCCCAGCTTTTCATGAATCACTTTCACAATCGGTGCCAGGCAGTTCGTGGTACACGACGCCGCAGTAACAATTCGATGTTTGCTCGGATCAAAAATCGCGTCATTGACGCCCACTACGATATTCGCCACACGCTCATCTTTGATCGGTGCAGAGACCACCAAGCGCTTTACGCCTTGGTCCAAGTATTGTTGCAGCAAATCTGCGTCACGGTGTTTTCCCGTTGCCTCAATCACCACATCGCAGCCTGACCAATCGACGGCATCAATCGCTTTTTCTTGGCTTGTCGTCAGTGTTTGGCCGTTAATCTGCACGCGGTTGCCTTCTGCACTCACCGCGTGATGCCAGCGCCCTTGTACCGAATCAAACTCCAGC
The DNA here is from genome assembly GCF_001722105.1 of Salinivibrio sp. SS3. NCBI lineage: Bacteria > Pseudomonadati > Pseudomonadota > Gammaproteobacteria > Vibrionales > Vibrionaceae > Salinivibrio > Salinivibrio sp. SS3. The sequence continues at coordinate 3,846 of NZ_MEBQ01000004.1, forward strand.
AGATGCGCCAGCGTTTCGGTATCTCCCGCCACATCGTTAATATGCACAAACTCGAGCTCTGGCCAATCAAATGCTGCCCGTAATGCCAAACGACCGATACGGCCAAACCCATTAATCCCGACTTTAATTGTCATTGCTCTCTCCTTTACACGCAGCAGGTAGGACGAGACGCCATCTTGGCAAGCCGCGTAATATCTTCTTGATAAGTGTCTTTTAGGCAGTTGGAATCAACTAACCCCTGAATTTGTTTGCGCATCCAACCGGGTAAGTCAGCGGCTAAGCGATAAAACACCCATTGCCCTTGGCGCGTATCAACCAACACCCCACTGGCACGTAATTGCGCCAAGTGGCGTGAGATCTTCGGCTGCGAGGTGTCTAGCGCTTCAGTAAGTTCGCACACGCATAACTGCCCTTCACGAGCAATGAGCAACAAACATCGCACACGCGTTTCATCGGCCAATAATTTGAAAAACTGGTGAGGCAACATAGGCTCTCTCATAACGCTTTACTAAATGCATATATGGATATGCGAATATTAATAAACCCAAGCATGCATGCAACCGGGACAGGGCGGAATTCATAAAAGCTTCATGTTAAATCGTATAGCGCCGCTTCATCCTTAGCGCGACATTCACCAAGGCAATTGACAGAGCACGTGATAGGTATAACGCTAGGCAAGCACTAACGCTTAATATTGATGTACGAACTCGACTAAAGCATGCAGCTGAAGCTTCTTAATTTTGAGACAAAGCTAGGCAGTTTTTGCCGTTGTAAACAGGCTAAAAAGTCATCTGAAGTCATGGGAGGGTTCTTCAGGCCATGCCTTTGTTGTTGAGCAGCCTTAACGCAAGCGCTGCTATCTAGTTCAAACATGTCGCATAGGAATTCGTCTGTATGTATGGCAGATAAACCAAGTGGATCAAGTGCCTCTGAAGGGAAGTCTTTTAAATTGAAGGTGATGATAGACTCTGCTTGCCCTTTTAATGGCAGCGGCAACAACATGTCTATCATCTACATCTGGTAAGGTTAAACCGTCTACCAATGGCTCATATCCTTCAATCAAGCAATCAGGAACATGCGCATTCATCAGCTGCTTGGTTCTCTCTAATCGTTCTGGGTCGACATCCGGATTGTTTCTGCGGAGATTTCTGATCCATTCATCATGTATTTGTTCTGTCCATCGTGCTCTAAATAACCCCGTGTTGGACAAATACATGAGATAGCTGCGAAGTGGCGCGGGGTACATAACACATGCGTCTAAAATTACCGTATAGGATGTCATCAATACCCCATATCCATTTCTTGATCTAACGCTGATAGTTCAGCAAGTGCTGCTAGCCGTTTCTCTTCTAAGCGATTCTTATACGCCATCAAATCGGCATAGGCCACCTTCCTGCGGTTACCTGTACGACTATATGGGATCTCATTAGCATCAAGCAGCTTGATAAATGTCGGACGAGACATATTGAGCATGTCAGCCCCTTCTTGCGTGGTCAGCTCGGCATGAATAGGGGTAATACTCACTGAGTTACCATGGCCTAATTGCGTCAGCACCTCAATCATCATGTTTAGCGCACTTGATGGAATAGTGACTTCATGACTCTGACCAGACTTATCGACGACATGAATTTTTTGCGCTTCACCATTGGTTTCTATAACGGCTGATAACGCTTGGCTACTAAGCTTAGCCAGTGTGATTTCTTCGGCACTTGGCAGTGTTGTCATATTCATCGTATTTTTCTCGGCTTTGATTTCAGGCGGTATAAGCCTATGTACTGCTCAGTATCTGAAATATTCGAAAATCTGTCAACATTCGAAATTTTCGAAAGCCATTCAAACGCTCATTGCCGATATAGTCGAACACGAAACATAAAGGCACCGGGTTTCTAAAAAGCCCTTTACATCCGCATAAAATGCTGTAGTGTGACTAGGGCTCTAGATACGGAGCATCAAAAGACATCAAGTCAAAGTCGAGACAGACCACGCTATTTCCCGCATAGACTCTCTGCAGTAATCCACTTTCGCTTTTTTCCTAGATTGATAACCCGTTAACAACCCTTTTGCTATCACTCATTGGTGGGTATCACTGTATTGATGGTGATCGCTCATTCCAAAGGGACCGGCGCATTTGCGCGGCTCATGATCGATAACCACTGAGGGGGCAGAGCAATAATCATTTAACTCATGGAGATAAAATATGGCCGCGACTAACGGCAGACTGCGTCACTGGTATCATTTACGCCGTACGCAAACACAAACGAAAACCGCTAACAACACAAACAAAACAGTAAGGAACGCCATTGATAGTTAATTTTTCACTCCCTAATCTTGCCAATTGGCAGGTCGCGATCCATCAATTTAATGGGGATATTATCCTCAAGCACTTGCTACATCGCCTACCAACATTATCCCAACCGACGCTACAGTTTGATCCCAACACCGAGCTTGGCACTATTTTTAGCCAAGGCGAATGCTTGGGTGAGTTTGCTCTCGCGCACTAACGTTTAGACAATATAGCGCGTTTCCATAACCGGTAGAAATAGAGGCCGCCTTTCCGTTCATTGAACGAAGCTGGTAAAGTGTCTTGCTATTAACAAGACAACAAAGGCAGCCTCACACGTGAAAATCATTTCATTCAATATCAATGGTATTCGTGCTCGTTTGCATCAATTGCAAGCCTTGATTGAAAAGCATCAACCTGACGTGATCGGGTTACAAGAAACCAAAGTTCATGACGACGCCTTCCCCCTTGCTGACGTCGAAGCCATGGGTTATGAAGTGCACTTTCATGGCCAAAAAGCGCATTATGGCGTGGCAATGCTGTGTAAGAAGTCCCCTATCAGCGTGCAAAAAGGCTTTGCCACTGATGACGAGGACGCTCAACGCCGGATGATCATGGCGACCTTTGAAGACGAAAACGGCAAGCCGATCACTGTGCTCAATGGTTATTTCCCACAAGGGGAAAACCGCAGCCACGAAACCAAATTCCCCGCCAAGCGTAAGTTTTATCAAGACCTGATGACCTATTTAGCCGGCCGTGACCCGAGTGAACAGCTGGTGGTGATGGGCGATATCAATATCAGCCCGAAAGACGATGACATCGGTATTGGCGAGCAAAACGCCAAACGCTGGCTACGCACTGGCAAGTGCTCATTCTTGCCCGAAGAGCGTGAGTGGCTGGGCACCCTGATGGATTGGGGGTTTGTTGACACCTTCCGTGCCCTGCATCCTAGCGTGAACGATCAGTTCTCGTGGTTTGACTACCGCTCTCGTGGCTTTGACGATAACCGCGGCCTGCGTATTGATGTGGTGTTAGCCACCCAAGCTCTGGCCAGCCGCTGTATTGAAGCGGGGATTGACTACGAACTGCGTGGGATTGAAAAGCCATCAGATCACGCACCGATTTGGGCGACCTTTAAGTAAGCCCCAAGGCACGCACTTTGGATAAAAAACGCCGCAGATGATCAGGGGATCACTGCGGCGTTTCTTATTTGAGATTAAGCTAATTAGCTCAGCGGCTTTAAATGGCGCAGGAAGCGGCGCTCCGCTAAGCGGAACATCCAAAGGATGCTAAATGTCAGCGCCATATAGAACACACCCGCAGTCAAAAACGACTCGAACGGAGCGTAATAGCGCGAGTTCACAATCCGAGCCGCACCGGTTAAATCGACAATGGTGATAATCCCTGCCACCGCTGAGCCGTGGAGCATAAACACCACTTCGTTACTGTACGCCGGCAACGCACGTCGCATCGCGCTCGGCAACACAATGCGCGAAAAAGCTTTGTAGGGGCTCATGCCATAAGCAATCGCCGCTTCCACTTCTCCTTTGGGTAAGCCATTGATGGCGCCACGGATGATTTCAGCGGTATAAGCGGCTGTGTTGAGCACAAAGGCTACCAAGGCGCAGAACCAAGCATGTTGCCACAAGGTATCTTCAACATTCACTACCTGACTTAAGCCGTAGTAAATCAAATACAGTTGAATCAACAGCGGCGTGCCACGGAAAAAGTAAATAAACGCCCATGCGGGATAGCGCCATAAAGGAAATTGCGCATTACGCGCGACCGCCACCGGCACCGCCACCACTAAGCCAATCACCAACGCAGAAGCCACCAACCACACGGTGGTCCAAAGGCCGTCTAAGTATATCGGCCAGGTTTCGAGTACAAGAGAAAAATCCATGGTCACCTACCGCGTGTGAATGCTAAAACGGCGCTCCATCCAGCGCAGTCCCGTGGTCGAGATGCTGGTAAAGAGCAAGAAAATCAGGGCAACGGTAAAGTAAAACGTAAAGGGCATCTGGGTTGAGCCGGCCGCCAGCGCCCCTTTTCGCACCATGTCATCAAGGCCAATGATTGATACCAGCGCGGTGGTTTTGAGCAGCACCAACCAATTGTTACCAAAGCCTGGCAGCGCATGTCGGATCATCTGCGGCAGCAGAATACGGCGGAATGCCAAACTGCTGCTCATGCCATAGGCACGTGCGGCTTCCATCTCTCCTGAATCCACCGCCATAATCGCGCCGCGGAAGGTTTCCGCCATGTAAGCACCAAAGATAAACCCGATGGTTAGGATCCCGGCAATAAATGGGCTCACATCGATGTAATCGGGCAAATAAGATGTCCAGTCGTGATTGGGATCTTGACCGGCCATGTACTCGTTTAACCATTCATTGATGCCATACAAACTGTTATTTAGCAGCATTTGCCCGCCGTAAAAAATCAGCATCATCAGCACCAGATCAGGGATCCCGCGTATCACTGTGGTATAGACGGTCGCTATCCCACGCAGCCAGCCAAATTTGGAGAGTTTCGCCAGTGCGCCCAGCATACCCAGTAGCATGGCAAGACCTAACGAGAGCAGCGCAACCTGAAGGGTCACCCATGCGCCTTCGAGCAGGGACCACTCGTAACCTTTCAAATCAATCATATGAATCGGGCAGCACTTTCATGCTGCCCGCCTGCCTATTACTCGCCGTAAACGTCGTAGTCGAAGTATTTGGCCGCAATCTCATCATAGACGCCTTTTTCACGTAATGAATCGATCGCTTGGTTAAGCTTCTCCGTCAGCGCTTTGTCTTGCTTGCGCGTCGCAATACCAAAGCCTTCACCAAACCACTCAGGGTTCGTCAACGAAGGACCGATAAATTCAAACTCATCGCCACCGTCTTTATCAAGAAGGCCTTGCTGCAGGGCTGAAGCATCACCCAAAATCGATTCGATACGGCCCGCTTTCAGATCAAGATAAGCTTCATCAAAGGTGCCGTAACGGACGATATCCACCGAATCGCCATAGTTATCAGTCAGGTATTTATCATGGGTGGTCGCGCGCTGCACACCAATTTTAACGCCCTCTAAGCCCTCTTTGGTAAAGGTCAGATCCGTGCCTTTTTCGGCCACAAATTTATTAGGGATCAGCGCGTATTTGTTGGTGAAGTCAACTTTTCGCTTCCGCTCTTCGGTAATCGACATCGCGGCGATAATGGCATCGTATTTACGTGCCAGCAGCGATGGAATAATGCCATCCCAATCCTGCGCCACAATCTTACACTTTGCCTGCATCTCTTCGCAGAGTGCATTGGCCATATCGACATCAAAGCCTTTCAGCTCGCCTTCGTTAGTGGTCCAACTAAATGGAGGGTACGCCCCTTCGATACCAAAACGTACGACCTTCCAATCCTTGGCTGCTACGGAGGTTGACCCAACCGCGGCCATTACAGCGGCGGCAACTAGCCATTTTTTCATCTTCCTGTCTCCTGTCGTTTTTACGATGTTGTCAGGGCATTGCCCTATTGCATGGTTATGCTATTGATATTTTTACTAAATAGATTAATAAATCGATGAGATAAACTGCTGCAAACGCTCTGATTCTGGCGAATCAAACAACTCTTTGGGGTTGCCTTGCTCTTCCACTAATCCTTGGTGCAAGAACATCACATGGTTAGAAACATCGCGCGCAAAGCTCATTTCATGGGTCACCACCAGCATGGTGCGCCCTTCCTCAGCCAGTGAACGCATCACCCCCAGCACTTCTCCTACTAATTCAGGATCCAGCGCGGAGGTTGGCTCATCAAACAGCAAGACTTCTGGCTCTACCGCGAGTGCGCGCGCAATCGCCGCACGCTGTTGCTGCCCCCCGGATAAATGGCCTGGGTAGTAGTCGCGGCGCTCATAAAGCCCAACGCGGTGTAATAACGCTTCTGCTTCTTCAATCGCTTGTGCCTTGGGCACGCCTAGCACATGCACGGGTGCTTCGATAACATTTTGCAGCACCGTCATATGCGACCAAAGATTGAACCCTTGAAACACCATCGCCAGACGCGAACGAATGCGTTGCACTTGCTTGTCACTGACGGGAACGGGTTCACCGGCACGGTTGTTTTTCATTTTGATCAACTCACCATTGACCCAAATTTCACCGCCCGTGGGGGTTTCCAGCAAATTGATACAGCGAAGAAAGGTGCTCTTGCCAGAGCCGGAAGAGCCGATAATGGAAATCACGTCGCCGCGGTGGGCGTCGAGGGAAATACCTTTGAGCACTTGATGCTGCCCAAAGCTTTTTTTAAGTGATTTTACCTGTAGCGCCACAGCATCCGTCATGCGCTAACTCCTGTCATCCGTGAAATCTATTGTATTTGTGGTTAAAGCGCACCAAATGCACCGAGTATGGATCGAAAATATCACCCCTCAACCCAATGAGCAACATTTTGTTAACCTTCAAAGCGCATTCATTATAGTCACTATTACTGCATAAAAAGTCAATTGTAAAATTTACTGCTGAAAAAACCAACAATTTCTGTGTCAGCCATTAACCGCGATAAAGCGGCTTTAACCGAGGTAAGTATAGAAGTTAACTTGAAGAAAGCGGGTTCTTTTTATCGAGAAAGCTGATAAAAATTGGCATTAGAGGGGAGAGACGTGCAATTTATTTCATTTCAATACGATCCACGGTGCGTAACAAAACTGTGAACACCATAGTTAAACGTCTACTAAAAAAGACAGTACCGCCTTTAACGTAGGCAACCGCCTTATGACAGCCGCGCGTCGTGACGTTTGGCTCGCTTCGCTTTAAGCAGCTCTAAGGTGTCACGCCAGCGCTCGGCAAGGCCGGTGGGATCACGCGCCTCCCACTGTTCTAACGCATAGTCTGCCAGCGCATAGTCCCCGGCTTTAATCGCACTGATGGATAACCACTGCCACAGCATACGATCATCTTTTAGACCATAAGAGAGCGCCACTTGCGCGGTATCAATCACTTCTTGCCAGTGATTAAGCTGATACGCAAGCATCACCTGTAGTTTGAGCGTTTGCTTATCTGGCTCGCTCAAATTTACTTCACTGATCCGGTTTAACGCCGCCACGCGCTGGTCTGTTTTAATCAAACACTGCACCAGAAATAACTGCTCATCACGAGTGGGTAGCCGGGTCAATTGCTGTAATCCCTGTTGCCAATATAGCAATGCCTGCTGTGAGGCCCCCAGCTCCATTTGCCCGGCGGAGAGAGTCCGGTAAAGGGCAATGTCAGCATTGGCACGCGCTAAATACTGGCGTGCCGCTTGGTGCGAGCCCGCTTTAGCGTGAGCGCGTGCGGCCTGCTCTAACCAACGAGGGGCCACATCGGGTTGATTGACCAACTTATCGAATGTCGCTGCCGCCGCCTTAAAGCGTGATAGCGCCACTTCACTGAGCCCTTTGGTTTGCAGAATAAAGGCATCCTCAGCACCGAGTTTTTGCAGCTGGCGCGCATACTCAATCGCCACATCGAAACGCGATAGCGCATAAGCAGCCTGCATCGCGAAACGGGCAGAGGTTGGCTGCAGTGTATGCTTATCACGAAGTTGGCGAGCATAGTTCAATACTTCTTCATATTGCTCAACCCGAAACGCCAAGCTAATCACCGCCGTCAACGCATCCGCTTCACTCGCTTTACTCAGTCCGTTCAGTGTCAACGCCTGGCGATACGCGCGATACGCTTCTGCACGCTGATCAAGGTAAAGGTGGGCGATGGCTTGCAAACGTTGTAACTCTGCACGCTCAGAGGGTACTAACGCCTGCTGCTCCGATGGGGTCAGCAAGGTGTCCGCCTGGGTAAGCGCATCTTGATAATCGCCGTTTTGAATGGCGGCGCTCACCGTGTCTACCCCCGCCGCCTGCACGACCATGACAGGGCAAAGCAATAACGCGCCCAAACTCAAACGACGCCACGTTGGCATCAGCATGCGAGGACAAACAACAAGGCGGAACAATCGGCGCACCATAAGGATCCATTTTTAGAGGACAATATATCGACTATAACCTATCTTTTTTATTCACTACAGCGAGCACGCAGGGACTGTCTTTATTTATTGACCCAGATTCAAGATGCCACCACGCCCGCTTTACATCGGGCGCGTTTATCTTGCTGTTTTGTAGCACATATTCATCGCCTTAAATAGTAATTAAATTACACGAATACGGATTTATCGGCGATGAGAGGGGCAATTCAGGGGCAAAAACCGCGGCTCAAGTGGGCGTAGCACGTAAAAAAATTACACGGTAATGATCTAAGTCAACATTCTACGCCCCCCCTGTTGTTAGCATGCTGATAACGAAACAGAACACGGCCATAAGGCCAGCGTTAAAAACACATAAAGACTGGCTAAGCCACTGTTTCGAAAGCGTTTGCTTTCTGTACGACGAGGAAATTATGGCAACACATGCTCATGACCGCAGTGTGAGTCACGAAGAAAAGAGCGAATATCAAAAGAAGCACAAGCCGGCTTCTTCATTTGCCTCCCGCGCTGACTACCTGAATCACGAACTACAAATTATGCGTCCGCGCCGTTGGGGTTTGAACCTGCCTGGCCGTGACTTCCGTTTTGAAATCGAAGACCTTGTTCCTGCTCTAGCGGGTACTATCGGCATTATCGCCATGTACTCCGCCGTGATGATGTCTTGGGCGGATGGCTTAACCGCCGCGTGGGATCACATCACCCTAGGGAAAGCGTTTGCCGTCGAAGTGGCGCGGGTAGAAATGCTTATCCCAGCGCTTCTTTTCTGTGTCCTGTTGTGCGGGTTTATTAACCCACGCGCCAACTTGGCTGGCAACCACGGACCGATGATCCCACTGGTTGGCACCATCGCGTTAGCTGGGGCGCACCCATTGGCATTGGGGATTCTAATCGGTGCCTTTGGCCTGATACTCAGTTATCTCAAAGGCGGCTCTAAATTAGTGAACTTAACGAGCCAGGGAGTGGCTGGTGGTTTGCTGATATTCTTGGGCTTTGGGGGTGCCAAAGGCCAAATTGAGAGCCTGCTCGCATGGGGCGCGGCCATTGATATGGGCTATATCTCCATTTTGATTCTCGCCGTGTCGATTGTGATCTATGCCTTCTTGGCGCGCATCGGTAAACGCTGGCTCGCGATTCCCGTCTGTGCGGTCACCGGTGGATTAATTGCTACCGCGCTGGGTGCGGGCTCGTCACTAGAATTCGTTACTCAACCGGGTGTGCCTAACCTTAATCCGGTTTACTGGTGGGGCTCAACCGAGCAAGGCTGGCAACTCGGTCTTCCCAACCTGTCGCACTTTCTTGCTTCTTTGCCGTTTGCACTGCTGGCCGTGGCGATGTGGTCACCGGACTTTCTTGGTCACCGTATCTTCCAGGAACTAAATTATCCTAAGAAAGCCGAAAAAGTATTGATGGACGTGGATGACACCATGACAGGTTGTTCTATTCGTCAAATGGTCGGGGCCTCAGTGGGTGGCGGTAACATCACCTCATCGTGGGGAACCTACATGATTCCAGCGGCGATTGCGCGTCGACCCATCCCTGGCGGTGCCATTGTATTGGGCCTGTTATGTATTGCCGTTGCCTTGATTGGCTATCCAATGGATGTCGCCACTTGGCCACCCGTGATGACCATCGCGCTACTGTCAGGTGTTTTCTTGCCCTTGCTTGAAGCAGGCATGCAGATGGTGAAAGACGCCAAGTCGAGCCAAGCAGCGGGTATTTGTATTTTCGCCTCCATGGCTGTTAATCCAGTCTTTGGTTGGGCAGTCACTATGCTCTTGGACAACAACGGCCTTATCGGTGATAAAGAGCGCCCGACAACGCTCTCTACCGTTGACCGTCTGGTGATTCCAACCGCCACAGTGATCATTTGTATTGCTGCCATGTTGGCAGTCGGAATGATTCCCGGCATTCCATCTTTGTTGTAATAACATTGCCCCGCTTTCGGGCGGGGTATCCGGATAAATCGATGGGTCGCAGGCGTCAGCCATACTGACAAATACGATGACTGAACCTGGTCCCAATACATATCTTTTTGAAAAGAGTACAGGTAGGTGCAACATGTCTGAGCACGTTTCCAATGCATGGGAAGGATTTGTTGAAGGTAACTGGAGCAAAGAAGTTGATGTTCGCGACTTCATCCAGAAAAACTATACCCCTTACGAGGGCGACGAATCATTCCTAGTTTCTGAGCCAACTGACGCCACTCGCAAACTGTGGGCGCGCGTGATGGAAGGCATCAAGCAAGAGAACGCGACGCATGCACCGGTTGATTTTGATACATCTGTGGTTTCTACCCTGACGTCTCACGACGCCGGCTACATCGAGAAAGATCTGGAACAGATTGTTGGTCTGCAGACTGACGCGCCGCTCAAACGCGCGATGCTCCCATATGGTGGTATCCGCATGGTTCAAGGGTCATGCGACGCCTACGGCCGCGAACTCGATCCACAAGTGAAGAAAACCTTCACGGAATATCGTAAAACCCATAACCAAGGTGTTTTCGATATTTATACCCCAGAAATCCTGAAGTGCCGTAAATCTGGCGTGTTGACCGGTTTGCCTGATGCGTATGGCCGTGGCCGTATCATCGGTGACTACCGTCGCGTTGCGCTGTACGGTATTGACTTCTTGATGAAAGACAAGAAAGCCCAATTCGATTCGTTGCAAGAGAAATTCGAAAACGGCGAAGATCTGCAAATGACCATGCAGCTGCGTGAAGAAATTGCAGAGCAGCATCGCGCACTGGGTCAATTGAAAGAAATGGCCGCAAAATACGGCTGTGACATTTCTCGCCCTGCCGAAACCGCGCAAGAAGCCATTCAGTGGACATACTTCGGTTATTTGGGTGCAGTGAAAACCCAAAACGGTGCCGCCATGTCGCTTGGCCGTACCTCTACTTTCCTCGATATCTATCTAGAGCGCGATATCGCAGCGGGTAAACTGACTGAAGAGCAAGCGCAAGAGCTGATCGATCACTTCGTGATGAAGCTGCGCATGGTGCGTTTCCTACGTACGCCTGAGTATGATGACCTCTTCTCTGGTGACCCTATCTGGGCAACGGAATCAGTAGCCGGTATGGGTGTTGACGGTCGTCCACTGGTTTCACGTACCAGCTTCCGTTTCCTAAACAGCCTATACACCATGGGACCAAGCCCAGAGCCAAACATCACCGTGCTTTGGTCTGAGCAGTTGCCGGAAGGCTTCAAAAAGTTCTGTGCCAAAGTCTCGATCGACACCTCGTCTATCCAGTACGAGAACGACGATCTGATGCGCACTGACTTTGATAATGACGACTATGCGATTGCATGTTGCGTCTCGCCAATGATTGTTGGTAAGCAGATGCAATTCTTCGGTGCCCGTGCCAACTTGGCGAAAACGCTGCTTTATACCATCAACGGTGGTATTGACGAGAAGCTGAAAATCCAAGTTGCCCCTGAGCACGCGCCGATGACCGATGAAGTGTTGGACTATGACAAAGTCATGGACCGCATGGATCACCTGATGGATTGGTTAGCAAAACAATACGTGACTGCGCTGAACAGCATTCACTTCATGCACGACAAATACAGCTATGAAGCGGCGCTGATGGCCTTCCACGACCGTGATGTACATCGCACCATGGCATGCGGTATCGCCGGTCTCTCGGTGGCGGCTGACTCACTAGCCGCGATTAAATACGCCAAAGTGAAGCCAGTTCGTGACGAAGACGGTATTGCTATCGACTTTGATATCGAAGGCGAATACCCAGCATTTGGTAACAACGACGAGCGTGTTGATGCGATTGCCTGTGACTTGGTCGAGCGCTTCATGAACAAGATCCGTTCACTGAGAACGTATCGTGATGCGGTTCCAACTCAATCTATCCTGACAATCACCTCAAACGTGGTTTACGGTAAGAAAACGGGTAACACCCCTGACGGTCGTCAAGCCGGTATGCCATTTGGCCCAGGTGCTAACCCCATGCACGGCCGTGATGAAAAAGGCGCCGTCGCGTCACTGACATCTGTTGGTAAACTGCCATTTGCCCACGCCAAAGACGGTATTTCTTATACCTTCTCTATCGTGCCAAATGCACTGGGTAAAGACGAAAACGCACAACGCGCTAACTTGGCAGGCTTGATGGATGGTTACTTCCACCACGAAAGCGGCCAAGAAGGTGGCCAGCACTTGAACGTTAACGTGATGAACCGTGAAATGTTGCTGGACGCGATGGATCACCCTGAGAACTACCCTCAACTGACTATCCGCGTATCAGGTTATGCGGTACGTTTTAACTCGCTGACGAAAGAGCAGCAACAAGACGTGATTACCCGTACCTTTACCTCTTCACTGTAAGCGATAAAGCAGGGTTAACGCCCAAAGAAAAAACCGCCGGCAATGCTGGCGGTTTTTGTTTGTCTGTCGTTTTTCAGCGCTATGTCTTAAAGAGGCAACGCCCAGCGAGCGGTTGTTTAACCTGCCAGCTAGGCGCAATCAGCAATTACACCACTTCAAAGCGATCCAACTTACTGTCCAACTCACGGGCTGAATCAGCAAGCAGTTGGCTTTGCTCAGCAAGGTGCGAGGCGGCACCGCTAATTTCGTTGGCTGAGTTGTGAATGTTGCTCACGTTTTGGTTCATTTCTTCTGACACCGTCCCCTGCTCTTCTGCCGCGGCGGCAATTTGTACCACGCGGTCATTCGAGCCATGCAAGGCACTCACCATGGCTTTCAATTGTTCTTGGGTTTCTAGCGCCGTATTGACACTGTCTTCACTGGATTGATGGCTTGATGTCATCGCCTCTGCCGCTTCAATCGCGTTGTTGGTCAGTGATTCTATGGTGCCTTGAATTTGGGTGGTCGATTTTTGCGTGCCTTGTGCAAGCGAGCGCACTTCGTCAGCGACCACCGCGAAGCCTCGGCCTTGCTCACCGGCGCGGGCCGCTTCAATGGCGGCGTTAAGCGCCAAGAGATTGGTTTGTTCAGAGATGCCTTGGATCACCGTCGCCACATCACTGATCTCCATCACGCCTTGTTTCACTTGATTCACCAGTTTATCCGCCGCGGCAATACGCTCAGCCACCTCACGAATACTGGCCACCGTGCTGTCTAGCTTATGGTTGCCATCGTCCGCCATTGAGGAAATGTCATTGGTGGCTTGCGCGGTTTGCTCGGCGTGATCGGCAACATCGGCCACGGTGGCCGTCATTTCGTTCATCGCCGTGGCCAACTGCTCAAGTTGCGCACGTTGAGATTGAATACTTTGTGCACTTTCCTCACTGGCCGACGCTATTGAAGACGCCATGGTCGACGATTGTTTGGCTTCGTCATGCGCAACACGCAGCGCCTCTCGTACACTGCTCATCGCGGTATCCATCCGTCGAGCGAGCTTGCCTATTTCGTCGTGGCGGGTATAGCCACACTCTATCCGAAGATCGCCACCCGCAATGCGATCGAATTTTTCTACCAGCTCATCCAATGGCATCACAATATCGCGGCTGACAAACCCACCGGCTACCAGCAAGATAGCGCCAGATAACAGGGTTAAACCACCGATTTGCCACGCAGATTGTATCACCCGTGCTTCAATATCACTGACATGCACGCCTGAGCCAATAATCCAATTCCAGCCATCAACCCTTTTAACGTAGGAGATTTTCGGCTTCATCTCGCCCTCAGGTGAGCGCCAGGTATAATCAAGCACACCACCCTGTGCACCTTGACTGACTTCCACCATCTCACGCCAGTGATGCTTCCCTTCACCATCGGTCAGCCCATCCGCACTGGTGCCGTTTAGCTTAGGCTTTAGCGGGTGGTTCACAATGGTAAGGTCAGGTTTAAGCACCCAAAAGTAGTTATTACTGTCGTAACGCAGTTTATTAAGCTGCGCGATCGCTTGTGCTTTGGCTTCTTGTTCGCCAATTTGTGGTGCCTGCTGTCGGTAATAGGCCACCACACTTTGCGCCACCTCAATATTGGCGCGCAACGAGGCCGTCCGCTCAGCATAGGATTGCTCCCGCTCTTTGTTGATGGTGTACGCGCTGATCCCTGCCAGCAACACAACGGCAACCAGCATTAGTGCAACAAGCTTATTTTTCACTCTCAGATCACTGATTCTTTTCATTATAAGTCCTAGCATTTGCTTTGATCCTAGCCTGACACCAAGCATATCCCTGCTTGCATGCAACCTGGCATAAGCATGTATCGCTTTGGCGACGTGTCGCACGTCAGTTTGGACAAAAAAGGGAAAAGTCACAAAATCTGTATGGAATTTATCTGGTTAACGTCTCACTCATTGGGCAATAAAAAATTGGAACTGTGATCAAGCTTGAGTCAGGCGTGTAATGAGGGGGCAATACAAGGCGAGAAGTGCGAAAAAGCCGGGAATTCCCTTATCTTCACACCGGGTTTGTAATAAAATGACGGCATAGCCATTCGCAGTCTGGAGACAGCTATGTCGACAATTGGTCGCATCCATTCGTTTGAGTCCTGTGGCACCGTAGATGGCCCTGGCATCCGCTTTATTGTCTTTATGCAAGGCTGCTTGATGCGGTGCAAATACTGTCATAACCGTGATACATGGGACACGCATGGCGGCAAAGAAGTCACCGTGGATGAAATAATGAAAGATGTGCGTGCCTATCGCCATTTTATTACCGCCTCTGGTGGCGGGGTGACCGCATCTGGCGGTGAGGCCATGTTGCAACCTGAGTTTGTGCGTGATTTTTTCCAAGCCGCTAACGCGGAAGGGATCCACACCTGTTTAGATACCAACGGCTATATTCGCAAACACACCCCGGTGATTGATGAAGTCCTTGATGCGACCGACTTGGTGATGCTGGATCTCAAACAGCTCAATGATGAGGTTCATGAAGATTTAGTCGGTGTATCAAACCGACGAACGCTCGACTTTGCCAAATATCTGCACAAAATTGGGCAAAAAACCTGGATTCGTTACGTGGTTGTCCCCGGTTATACAGATGATGATGACTCTGCCCATCGTCTCGGCCAATTTATCCAAGACATGGATAATATCGAAAAAGTCGAGTTACTTCCCTACCACCAGCTCGGTGCACACAAATGGGAAGCACTGGGCCATGATTACGAACTGCAAGACGTCTCGCCCCCATCAAAAGAAGTGATGGATAACGTCAAAGCGATTATTGCCAGTTATGGTCATAACGTCATGTATTAACCTGACGCCCCTCAGCCCCCATCAGCCGGTCACCTCGTGGCCGGCTTTTTTTATCCTTGTTTTTCGCGCCTTGATACTTACATCTCTCGACGGCGGGCTTTAGTCATCCGAATGGCTTCTCGAATAATACAATCACGCAAGGGATTATCGGCGCCATCCGCTCGCCAGATAAACGACAGTGTCCGGCGCATATTCAGCTCCGGCACATACAGCGCCACCAGCTCTTCGCGTTCTATCCACTTCTCGACATCAAGATAGGGTAAGCAGCTGAGGTAGTTGGAATTGGCCACCAAGGTACGTAATACCGGCACCTGCTCATATTCTCGCCGCACATCAAGATCTTCGATAACGCCATGAATGGCACTATCAAAACTATGCCGTGTCCCGGCCCCCGGCTCTCGCAATACCCACTGCGCTTGCTCAAGTTGCGCCAAACTTACTTGATCGCGCTGCGCGTAAGGGTGATGCTTGGCTGCCACCACCACCAAATGATCATGGCACCACACCTGTTGTTTCAAGCGGCTGTCATCACAACGGCCTTCAATGATCCCTAAATCGTGTTGATAGCGGCGCACACTATCAATCACCTTTTGCGTATTTTTCACCGTAAAGTCGATTCTCAACTCGGGAAAATCACTATCAATAATACTGATAAGGTCTGGGATCAGGTGCTCTGCGGCGGTCTGACTGGCAATTAAGGCAATATCACCACTAATAATGTGCTGTCCATCAAATCCTGCTTCAATTTGTTGCGCATCAAACAGCAGTTGTCGTGCTTTGGGTCGCAACCATGCTCCCCAATAGGTGAGCTGCATTTGCTTGCCTTGGCGCTCAAAGAGCGGCCTACCAAGTAGCTTTTCGAGCTGTGAAAGCGCCATGCTGGTCGCCGACTGCGTTAACGCTAAATGGTCGGCAGCACGGCTCACACTGCCCATCGCGGCAATCGCCTCAAACACAGCGAGCTGCTTGAGTGAGTAGCGCATCTAGGATCCTTACTGTCTGACTTTGATGACATCAGACTATCAATTTTTGTGATTATTACCCTAAGCAATATCAATTTTACTCCTGATAACCAGGCGAATAGGCTGGATTTATTCACATTCAGTCTAAAAAGGAGTACAACCAGTATGTTTTTTTGTCTTCAAGGTCGGGCACGCATTGCCAAAAGAGGAGGCAGCCGATGGTAACCCCTATCCACACTGACGGCCCCGCTGCACTGCTGGTGCAAGCCGAGCAATACGCTGAGAGTAAACCGCGCAAATCGACTCGTATGGCCGTCGGGTTGGCGATGATGGCTGGTCTATTTATCGGGTTGGCGTTCGTGTTTTACCTCACGGTGACCACGGGGAGCACAGCCGGTTGGGGACTCACCCGCTTGATGGGCGGGCTGGCCTTTAGCATGGGATTAATTCTTGTGGTGCTTGGCGGGGCTGAGCTATTTACCAGCACGGTGCTATCGATGCTCGCACGCGCCAACGGCAAAATCAGTACACGCAACCTGCTTTATACCTGGGCAAGGGTGTATATCGGCAACTTATGTGGCGCGCTCTTGTTGGTGCTGATCGTGATGGCGGCGGGCTTATACCAGCTTGATGATGGGCAGTGGGGGCTCAACGCTCTTCATGTGGCTCAGCACAAACTGCATCACAGCTGGCTGCAAGCATTCTCTCTTGGTGTGCTTTGTAACTTGTTGGTTTGTTTGGCGATTTGGATGACATTCACCTCGCAAAATCCGCTGACCAAAGCCGTGATGGTGATTTTGCCTGTCGCCATGTTTGTCAGCACCGGTTTTGAACACAGTGTGGCCAATATGTTCATGGTGCCATTGGGCATGAGCATCGCCACCTTCGCACCAGACAGCTTTTGGCAAGCGGTGGGCAGCTCCCCCGCAGCCTTTAGTGACGTAAACCTGATCCAGTTTATCAGTGCCAATTTAATCCCTGTCACCCTCGGCAATATTGTCGGCGGTGCAGGCCTTGTCGGCATGGGGTACTGGCTAATTATTAATCCAGAAAGAGAACACAAAACCGCACACATTTCTGCATTGACGCTCCCGTCTGCAAATTATTCTGAGAGACCTACTATGACCCAAGAAACCTTAACCATTGAAAAAAACATGAAGCCTGTTCACTGCGCCTTACAAAGCCACCAGTTTGTGGCCGATGCATTAGAGCAACTCAACCGCTATCAGTTACAAGGCGCACCGGTGGTCGACAAGCAAAATGAATTAGTCGGCTTTTTCTCGGTGCAAGATGTATTCGTCGATTTATGGTGGAATGATTACCAACCCGATATGGACACCAAAGTCGAAGACTTAATGCGCACTGAGGTACAAACCGTTGAGGCAGACCAATCGGTGATTGAACTGGCGCAGTATATGAGCATTGACAACCAAGTACTGTACCCTGTCAGTGATGCGGGCATTGCTACGCGCTTTACTACCCAGTCGGCATTAGAACGCGCTAAAACGCAAACCTTATCACGCCCTTATATTTATCCGGTGATGAGAGACGAGCGCTTGGTAGGGGTGATAAGTCGCTCAGATGTGGTTCGGGCTTTGGCACCGTTATACGGCAACGCCATGGATATTCTCCCTGCCGATGCTAAAGAGGGACTTGTTAGCGCCTAATCAAACGCAAAAGCACGCCTCAGCGCAGTTCTGAGGCGTGTTGTTTTTCGCACTCGCCGTTGTCAGGCAGCACTCCAGTTAGTCATCTGCCGGCGTCCTCGTAAGTAAGCGACCCACATATACACCGCCGTACTGAGCAAACAACTGGCTAAGTACATCATCAATCCTTGCTCACCCGCAAATGCTTGCTGCGCGAATACCGGACCACTGACGGATCCAACACTGTACGCGAGGAGAAGCGCCTCAGTGGCCGCGACAATTTTCCCCGGTGCCAACGTGGCACACGCATAAGCAATCGCGGTAGGATAAATGGCAAACACCGCACTACCAAGCATCACGAGTCCAACACCAAGCCACACGTTGCTGTTAGCAAGTGTAATGGTGGCCACGGCAAGCAATCCCACCACACAGAAATAGAACATCAACAGGACTCGATTGACTCTCGTCGAGATGGCACCCAATAACGGCTGAACACCCATGCCGCCCATAATGACTAACGCCATCATAGCCCCAATCTGTTGGTGATCGTCGACACGTTCAGCAAGATAAAGGGGTAATAACCCATAGATCGCACCTAACGTGAGCCCCGACACGATACAGGCAATATAGGCAGCTTTACGAATGGCTCCCAAGGTGCCCGAGTGTTCAACAGCGCCCATCATCGCCTGCGATGGCTCACCATGACGCATAAATAAGGGCACGATAATCGCTGCCGTGACCAAGCTACCAATCAACCAATAAGGCTGGGCCCCTGTCACACCGACATAACCGACGCCCAACTGACCCAAGGCATTACCGCCATATAAGGCTGCCATGTAAAAGCCTAAACGCTTGGCGCGCTGACGATCAGAATCCGCGATCAGTAACCATGACTCAATGGTGACAAACACCCCTGCGACCGCGATACCGGCCACAAAACGTGACACTAGCCATACGCCCTGTGCTTTGATCGTTGCCATCGCGGCAATAGACAGCAACACCACACTCATAAACAAAACTAATGCCTGACGATGCCCCATACGCGCAACAATACGGGCGCTCCACAAAGCACCGAACAATAGTCCCGCATAAAAGGCGCTCGCCAGCCAGGCGGCCAATTCCGCTGGCATTCCAAGCGGCATTAACGCCAATGGAATCAAACTCATCAAGTAACCACTCGCGACCGCAAATGCCGATAAGCTCACTAGTGGCACCCATGGAAACACAGACAGGGCTACGCCGCTGCCATTTTGTGCAGAGGATAGATTGTTCATGACAGTTTGTTCAATTCTCAGATAAGTGGCACGGACGGCCGGGGCCGCAAATATGTACCATTATCCAGAATAAATACAGCGAACATTTTTGTTCGTATCAATAAGAAAATTTAATCGATATACCCTGTGAACGCCTAAGCGCTTTGCCATCAACGCTCTGGCGATAAATACTCACGGTCATAAAAGGTGCGCAACCAATGAGGCCGATATACCGCCATCACCGTCACTGCCATACCGTTTAATAGCGCCTCAGGGAACCACATCAGTAGCGCAATTTGCAGGTAGTTATGCACAATGTCTTGCCAGCTGTGCCTATCGGCTAACCAATACCACAACGAGGTCACTGACAGCTGGAACACTATCGTGAGCGCCGCGCCGATGAATGCAGCGATAAAGATGTAAATAAACAAATGCCGGGTTAAATAGTGGTAACTGAGCGCGAAAATGCCATAACTAAAGGTGATAGGTAGCACGGCCGTGGTCAATGCGGTCATGCCCACATCAGCAACGGGAACAAAACCAAACACCGCCATCAACGCCAATGGCACAGTGGCAATCCAAATGGCAATGCGCCAGCCGTGACACAAGGCTAAGGTGGTCACGCCTAAAAAGTGGATATCCAGGCCTTCTTTGATCCCCGCTTGGAGCGCCCACAGCGCAAACAACACCACCGCGGAGGAAAACGCCAAATGCTGATACCCGGTTTCCTGGCGCAGCTTAGCGAAAAACTCTGGTGGGTAGGTCCGATACAGCACCGCTGCCCACAATAACCAGCCGCCCCATTGCCAACCGCTCATTTCGGCGAACTCAAACATATTCAATCCCTAGTCACTGACCTTTTATACCTTTGACTGACACAACCACTAGCGGGTGATAAACGTGCTACGGACATAGCTCAGATCAAGATTTCCCCCTCATAGAGGTGGTAGTCTTTATTTATTCCCTCATCAATTGATGAACGACTATTGTACCTTTGAAAGTTAAGAGGCCAACCGCGATGGATATGACCCCTGCACAACGTCTGATTTTATCTAATCAATACCAATTAATGTGCCACCTCGATCCCTCTAATAGCGAAAAGTATCGCCGCTTACAAACCATTATTGAGCGCGGTTACGGCTTGCAAATGGCGGAAGTGATCAGCCAGTTCGAGGCGTTATGTGAAACCCAATGCCGTGAGATCATCGATATCATGGAAATGCACCATGCGATACAGGCCTCTTACAACCTTCTGGACGACGCCAACCAAGCCGCCTTATCACCACGTCGCGTGCAGTTCTGGGGCTTTGACGCCGCCACTGAAGGTGCTTTAGTGCATTATGTCCGCTTTCTTGTCGATACAGAGGGGCTCTATCCGCAATTTGATCAAGGCGAGCACCGCTTTAACAGCCAAATGCCCATGCTGGAAAAGTACCGTCGCATGCTGGCTTTATGGCGTGAGTGCCCGCGCCAATTCCACTTAAGCTTAACCGAGATTGAGCAGATCCTCGCCGCCTAAACCAAAGCAAGCGCCCCTCTTTATTGCCAGCCGCCCACCAGGCGGCTGTTTAATTTGCTCGCGCCGCGCTTGTCGAACGCCTCGCAAGCCCGTACCCTTAAGCCCATTCACGCTAACACACCGAACAACCATGATTTATCGATGCCCGCTGTGCCAACAGCCCCTGCAAGCTAGGTCACGTGGCGCCTATTGCGCTAACAATCACCAATTTGACCGCGCCAAAGAAGGCTACCTCAATCTGCTTCCGGTACAATTTAAGCGCTCTAAAGATCCGGGCGATAATAAAGCCATGACCCAAGCCCGTCGGGCGTTTTTAAATGCCGGTCATTATGCGCCGATGCGCCAAGCGATGATTGACGCCCTCACCCAGGCGCTCGATGGCGAGCACCAAACCATCTTAGACGTGGGCTGTGGCGAAGGTTATTACACCCACGCAATTGCCGATCAAACCGCAGCGCAACAATGGTCGGTACACGGATTAGATATTGCCAAAGTGGCGGTACGTTATGCGGCCAAATGGTATCCACAGTGTCAGTTCTCGGTCGCCTCTTCCCAGCGCTTGCCGTTTGCCGACAACAGCCTTGATGGTGTGGTACGCATTTATGCGCCCTGTAACGGTGAAGAGTTAGATCGCGTGATTAAGCCTGGCGGCGTGGTAGTGACGGTCACGCCAGGTCCACGTCATCTATTTCAGCTAAAAGCCGGTATCTATCAAGAAGTGCGCTTACACGAAACGCCACCGGAGTCATTACCAGGCTTCCAGCTGGAAAGTGAGCACTCACTACATTACCCGATGACATTAGCCGGCGAGCAAGCCCTCACGCTACTGCAGATGACGCCCTTTGCTTGGCGCGCATCAGATGAGTGGCGTGACACCTTAGCCAACAGCGAGGCCTTTGAGTGCGACGCCGACTTCACCCTGCGCGTATATCGTCATCACGCCGCAGAGCAATCATAGCCAAGGAGAAAAGCCATGAAACAAGGTCGTGTATCGGTTCGTCTCATCAATACCTTGCTCGCCGCAGCCTGCATCGCATTCACTAGCTCAGCGCTCCATGCGAAAACCGATGCGCTTGCCACCTTATTTGACTACCAAGTCACCCGCGCAAACGGCGAGCCATTGCGCCTGACCCAAGTGACCGCTCAAGTTGCGGATGCCGATGTGGTGCTTATTGGCGAGTGGCACGGCCATCCTGGTGTACACCGCTTTCAAACTGAACTACTCAGTCAGCTCGCCTCAGAGCATTCGGTGGCCCTGTCGATGGAGCAGTTCAGTCGCGATGCACAGCCAGTCCTTAACCAATATCTTGCTGGCGAGATAGGCGAAGACACGTTAAAACGACAGGCCAATGCCTGGGATAACTATGACGGCAGCTACCGCCCCTTAATTGAGCTGGCCAAGCAACGTCAAATCGAGGTGATTGCTGCCAACGCCCCCAAGCGACTGGTGCGCTGTATTGGTCAACAAGGTTTGTCCTACCTGGATAGTCTGTCCGAGCAACAGCGTAGCTGGTTTGCTGACACCGTAGATACCCAAGATTCTGCCTATAAGCGCAAGTTTAAGGCAAATATGCACCATGGCAGCGCCAGCCAAACAGACGCGCAATATGCCGCCCAGCTTGCCTGGGATGCCACCATGGCCGAAAGCATCGTCACGTATCATGCCGCTCACCCCAACAGCCAAATTGTGCATGTCGCCGGGCGTTTTCACGTGGCTGAGGGGTTGGGAACCGCCGCACAAATTCACGCCCGCAACCCTGAACTGCGCATTGCACTGATCACCGCGGTGAGCGACCAAGCCATGCTGAGCGACGACGCGCCAGACTTGCGCTTGCACGTACTGCCCATGCCACAGCGTTGGCTGTCGATGGATGAAATGCGTCAAGCGGTGAGCCAAATGCAGGGGCAAGGTGACGCGCAGTGTAAGCGCGCAACCAAATAGCTCAGCGCTCACGCTTTTCCACAGACAAAAAACGCCGACCAACTGGTCGGCGTTTTTTGTCGATTCTTCTCTATACCTAGTCGATAGCTATTCGATCGCGACGACGCCGCGTGTCTGTTAGAACCAGCGCTCCAACGCGGCGCGATCCACTTTAAACGCGCGGCTTAACGCATGTGCAAGCTCTTTGTACTTAGGTTGGCTTTTAATGGGCTGCATCGCATGGCCTTCGCTGGTGATCTTTTGATGCAGCTCGCGATACCAACCCGCAAGCGCCGGCGGCAGAGGCGTATCACGACGCTTACCCAACCACCACAAACCTTGCACCGGCAGGCTTAACGCGAATAAGGCCACAATCACCGCTTGCGGTAGCCCTTGCACATTATTGGCCGACATCTGCAGCAATACACTGATTGCCGCCACGGCAGGCATGACTTTAATCGCGAAACGAGTCATGGTGATCACTCGATTTTCGGGAAAAACCGGTGCCAACTCCTTTCTCATTGGCCATTCCTGCATGTACTTCTGACCGTCTTGCAGGCAGCGCCAGATTGACTTATTCGTTGTCATACCTACCTCACTTACTCAGTGTGACTCGACTCGCTGTCACTCAACTTTTACAATAAAAATTAAACAAACTGTTTAAAAACTTTCAAAATTAACCAGTATTGCTCAAAAAATTTTTGTTATCTGTATCAAGTCCCGCTATCCTTAGCGCACTTTATCATTGTTGCTCGGATTCGATTGTCTCGCAACCTAATCTGGTTGTATTCGACGGAGTGTTCATTTATCCAGGACGGATAAAGATGGTTCTTCCCCGCGACAACGCATGAGATAATTCTTTTTTTAAAAAGGTAGTGTCTCTGTTTGTCCACTATCCTTTTTGTTCAATACACTCTGTCTTACGAAACATAGGTAGTCATACATGTCCAAGCTGGTTCTCGTACTCAATTGCGGAAGCTCCTCTTTGAAGTTCGCCATTGTCGACGCTCAATCAGGCGATGAGCATCTTACCGGTCTAGCCGAATGCCTTCACCTCCCAGAAGCCCGCATTAAGTGGAAAATGGACGGTAAGCATGAAGCCCAACTCGGCGAAGGTGCCGCACACAATGAAGCACTGAACTTCATTGTTGATACCATTCTTGCCTCTAAGCCTGAGCTTGCCGAGAACCTAGGTGCCATCGGCCACCGCGTTGTTCACGGTGGTGAGCACTTTACTCAGTCAGCATTAATTACGGACGATGTACTGAAAGGGATCCACGATGCAGCCAGCTTTGCACCGCTGCACAACCCAGCCCATATCGTAGGTATCGAAGCGGCGAAAAAAGCCTTCCCAGCGCTGAAAAACGTGGCGGTATTCGATACGGCATACCATCAAACCATGCCAGAAGAAGCCTACTTGTATGCGCTGCCTTATAACCTTTATAAAGAGCACGGCATCCGTCGCTATGGCATGCATGGTACCTCGCACTACTTTATCGCTAACGCCGCCGCTGAGCAGCTTGGCAAGCCTGTTGATGAAGTCAACATCATTAACTGCCACCTCGGTAACGGCGCGTCAGTATGTGCGATTAAAAACGGCAAATCCGTCGACACCTCAATGGGCATGACTCCATTGGAAGGTCTGGTCATGGGCACCCGCTCTGGTGACCTAGATCCTGCGATTATCTTCCATCTGCACGATGCACTGGGTTACAGCGTTGAGCAAATCAACACCATGCTGACCAAAGAGTCTGGCCTGCAAGGCTTGACCGAAGTGACCTCTGACTGCCGCTTTGTCGAAGACAACTACGGCGAGAAAGAAGAAGCCACTCGCGCAATGAATGTGTTCTGTCACCGTCTTGCCAAATACGTAGCCAGCTACACCGCGACCCTAGACGGCCGTCTTGATGCGATTGTCTTTACCGGTGGTATCGGTGAGAACTCAGGTCCAATCCGCGAACTGGTACTTGAGCGCTTGTCGCTACTGGGTGTTGATGTCGACAAAGCGCGCAACCTGAAAGCCCGCTTTGGTGGCGAAGGCGTGATCACCACAGACGAAAGCCGTGTACCTGCGATGGTGATTTCAACCAACGAAGAGTTGGTCATTGCGCAAGACACTGCGCGCCTAACTGGCCTGTAAGACCATTCCCAACGGCTGATTCCACTCAGCCGTTTTTATATTTGTGCCGGCCTGTCCGGCACGCCAATCAGATAGTAAGAGGAAGTCAACGTGTCCCGTACTATTATGCTAATCCCAATCGGCTCCGGCGTCGGCCTGACCAGTGTCAGCCTCGGCGTCATGCGAGCGATGGAGCGTAAAGGCGTTCGCGTCTCATTTTTTAAACCCATTGCCCAGCCACATCACGGTAGCGACACCGATGTGACAGACCTGACGACGGAAATCATTCACGCCAACAGTGATATGAAAGTCGCCGAGTCAATGTCGATGAACCAGGCCGAAAATCTGCTGCGCTCTGATCAAGAAGACGTGTTGCTTGAAGAAGTACTTGCACGCTTCACTCACGCCACCCAAAACACCGAAGTGGCATTGGTTGAAGGCTTAGTTACCACGCGTAACCATCCGTTTGCCAACCAAATCAATTACGAGATTGCCAAGACGCTGGATGCAGAAATTGTCTTTGTGACCACACCAGGTACCGACAACCCAGCCCAGCTAAAAGAGCGTATCGAGTTTGCTTGCACCAACTTTGGCGGCAGCAAAAACGGCAATATCTCTGGCGTGATCATCAACAAGCTCAATGCGCCTGTGGATGATGCTGGCCGCACCCGCCCTGATCTGTCAGAAATCTTTGACGATGCAGATGGCGCGCGTCCGACCAACGTTGAAGTGATGCAGATCTTTAACTCGAGCCCAATCCGCGTACTGGGTTGTGTGCCGTGGAAAATCGACTTAATTGCCACCCGTGCCAGCGATATGGCCAAGCACTTGAATGCCACCATCATCAATGAAGGTGAAATTCACTCGCGCCGTATCAAAAGCATTACTTTCTGCGCCCGTTCTATTCCTAACATGGTTGAGCACTTCCGCCCTGGCTCACTACTGGTGACCTCGGCAGACCGTCCAGACGTGATTGTCGCGGCCTGCTTGGCGGCGATGAACGGCGTGGAAATCGGTGCACTGCTGCTAACCGGTGGTTACTCGATCCCTGATCAGCTCAAAGCACTGTGTGATCGTGCCTTTGAAACGGGCCTACCGGTGTTCACCACTGCAGGGAACACCTGGCAAACCTCGCTCAACCTGCAAAGCTTCAGCCTCGAAGTCCCGGCTGACGACAAAGAGCGTGTTGAGTTTGTGAACGACCATGTAGCCAGCCACATTGATGGCAACTGGATTGAGTCACTAAGCTCTGGCTCTAACCGCGAGCGTCGCCTCAGCCCACCAGCGTTCCGTTATCAGCTCACCGAGTTTGCGCGTAAAGCCGCCAAGCGCATTGTGCTGCCGGAAGGTGACGAGCCACGCACCATCAAGGCCGCCGCTATCTGTGCCGAGCGTAAAATTGCTGAGTGTGTGCTTTTAGGTAACCCAGAAGAAATTAAACGTGTTGCCGATCAGCAAGGCGTCACCCTGGGCGCAGGCGTTGAAATCATTGACCCAGTAAAAGCGCGTGACAAATATGTGGCCCGCTTGGTTGAGCTGCGTAAGAGCAAAGGCATCACCGAAGTGATTGCGCAAGAGCATCTGGAAGACACAGTGGTACTGGGAACCATGATGCTAGAAGCCAACGAAGTCGACGGTCTGGTTTCCGGTGCCGTGCACACTACCGCTAACACCATTCGCCCACCGCTGCAGATCATCAAGACAGCGCCGAACGCCTCTTTGGTATCGTCGGTCTTCTTCATGCTGCTGCCTGAGCAAGTGCTGGTTTACGGTGACTGTGCGATTAACCCGGATCCAAACGCAGAACAACTGGCTGAAATCGCAATTCAATCAGCCGATTCTGCCGCCGCATTCGGTATTGAGCCGCGCGTGGCAATGATCTCTTACTCGACCGGTAGCTCGGGCAAAGGGGCTGACGTGGATAAAGTTCGCGAAGCCACCCGTCTTGCCAAAGAGAAGCGCCCTGATCTAGTGATTGACGGCCCACTGCAGTACGACGCGGCCATCATGGAAAATGTGGCTAAGTCGAAAGCACCGGATTCACCGGTTGCCGGTAAAGCGACCGTGTTCGTCTTCCCAGACTTGAACACAGGTAACACCACCTACAAAGCGGTACAACGTTCTGCTGAGCTGGTGTCTATCGGTCCAATGCTGCAAGGCATGCGCAAGCCGGTGAACGACCTGTCTCGTGGCGCATTGGTTGATGACATTGTTTACACAGTGGCACTGACCGCTATCCAAGCGAAACAAGCGGAAGACAACGGCCAAGTGTAATTTGCACCACGCCCTGTCGAGATAAAACAAAAGCCAGCACCCGTTGCTGGCTTTTTTGCGTTTGCGTTCACAACGTTACATGCCAACGCGATCTAGCATGGCGTATCCATTCTGGTTTTGGAGTCGAAGATGGCTAACGAATTCGATCCCGTCACACTACGGCATACCCTGCACCAAACCCCTGAGCTGTCTAACCACGAAGCCCTCACCGCCCGCACTATCGCTGCCC
Organism: Salinivibrio sp. SS3; assembly: GCF_001722105.1. Classification (NCBI taxonomy): domain Bacteria; kingdom Pseudomonadati; phylum Pseudomonadota; class Gammaproteobacteria; order Vibrionales; family Vibrionaceae; genus Salinivibrio; species Salinivibrio sp. SS3. The sequence continues at coordinate 31,217 of NZ_MEBQ01000004.1, forward strand.
AGTTGCGGCAATTTGGCTTTCACCCTGCCACTGATGTCGGCGGTCACGGGATCCTGGTCACCATTCAAGGCGCGGCACCAGGGCCCACCACCTTGCTACGTGCCGATTTCGATGCGCTGCCGATTGAAGAGCGTGGATCACTGGCTTATTGCTCCCAGCACTCAGGCGTGATGCATGCCTGTGGCCACGATGGTCATACCGCGGCGTTGCTGGCCGTCGCCGCCGAGCTTCGCCACACGCCACCCGCTCGTGGCACTGTGCTGCTCGCCTTTCAGCCTGCCGAAGAAACCGGCGAAGGCGCAGCGCGTATGTGCGAGTCCCCCGCACTTACCAACGCGCAGATTGATAACGTCTACGCCTTTCACAATCTCCCCGGCTTTAGTCAGCATCAAATCGTGGTGCGCCCCGGCACCTTTGCCTGTGCCTCGACCGGAGTCGCTATTGAGTTGTACGGAAAAACTTCTCATGCCGCCTACCCAGAGCGTGGGATCAGCCCTGCCAGTGCGATGACAGGCGTGCTGCATACCCTGACACAACTGCCCGACGCCTACCCTGACGCCAACAGCCTCGTCACCTTGGTTCACGCCCAGTTAGGAGAGCCTGCCTACGGCGTCGCCCCCGGCCAGGCGACCGTGATGGCCACGTTACGCAGTGATGACAACGCCTGCTTTCACGCCATGAAGGCCGACTTAATCGACAAAGTGAACACGCTGGCGGCTCGGGCAGGATTAACGGTCAGTGTTTGCTGGCATGAGCCCTTTATCGCGGCCGAGAACAGCACGCACCATACGCAGCATGTGGTCAATGCCGCGCAGTCGTTAGGGTTAGCCGTTCACAGGCTCACCGAGCCCATGCGTTGGTCGGAGGATGTGGCCGAATTTCTTGCTCGTTGGCCAGGGGCGTTATTTGGCATTGGCAGTGGTGAGCATCATCCACAGCTGCACAACCCTGATTATGATTTCCCAGATGCGATCCTCCCCACCGCCAAAGCGCTCTTTACCGCGTTGGTCGCTGAGCATCACGGCTGCATCACAGGCTAATCACGCCCTACCCCAGCGCCAGCCAAACGCCAACACCCACCATCAAGGTGCCGGCGACACGGTTGAGTAATTGCACGTTGCCTCTTTGCTGCAGAAATTGACGCAACGTGCGACCGCCACTGGCATACAGCATCAAACAGCTAAATTCAGTCAGCAGAATAATCAACACCAGCACACTTAACTGGCTAGGCAGCGCTAATTTAGGATTAATAAACGGCGGCAACAGTGAGATCATAAACGCCCAGCCTTTCGGGTTAGCAATCGCGGTGACAAATCCTTGGGCCGCCAAGGACCACGCAGACGCTTGACTGGGGCTAGCGTCATCCTCCTCAGGAATGGCCATTTTCCCGCGAGATCGCCACATTTGCACCCCGATAAACGCCAGATAGGCACCACCGACGTATTTGAAAACCTGAAAGATAGACGGATAATTAAGCATCATCGCCGCCACTCCAATCACCGAGGCAATCGCCACCAGCCCCACGCCAATTAACTCGCCCCACATCATATGCAGGCTACGCTTAACCCCGATGGTCATTCCCAGCGTCATCGAGAGGGTCATACACATCCCAGGCGTCACCGAGACGAGGAAAAAGGTCGGGATAAACAAGGAAAGCATGGTGGTATCAATCAAAGAAGTTGGCATAAAGCGTAATCAGAACAAAGCACTACAGGGGCCTCTAGTAAACGCCCTTTATCGTTTGAGATCAAGCTGACTGTTGAGTTTATAACCAAGCGATTGGACTTATTGCCATTTAGACGTCCAGAAGTAAAAATATCCATTGACTTAATTTTGACTAACTCATAGCATCAATAACCAGAGCGACAGCAAGAATGTGGCACAAGCCGCTGAGTGAGTCTGCTGTGATCAAATTATTCGCCAAGGACATGTGATGATTGAGATAACCAACCTCAACAAGGTATTCGAACTCGGGGAGCGCCGAATTCATGCCCTTAATGACATCAACTTATTTATTCCCAAGGGAAAAGTATTTGGTGTGATCGGTGCCTCCGGTGCTGGGAAAAGTACCCTAATTCGGATGGTTAACCTGCTCGAGCGCCCAACCAGCGGCTCAGTCAAAGTGGGGGGCACTAACCTCACCGCGCTACCCAGCCGCCAGTTGACCCAAGCGCGCCGTAAAATCGGGATGATTTTCCAACACTTTAATCTGCTTTCGTCACGCACCGTTTTCGACAATATCGCCCTACCGCTTGAGCTAAGTGGCTCGAGCCGCGATGAGATTGAAACACGCGTGAGCGAACTGCTCGATCTGGTCGGCTTGGCCGATAAGCGTGATGTGTATCCTGTCAGCCTCAGTGGCGGACAAAAACAGCGTGTCGCCATTGCCCGCGCACTGGCGCCAAGCCCCAACGTTCTGCTTTGTGATGAAGCCACCAGCGCACTGGATCCGGCCACCACCCAATCGATTTTGTCACTGCTGCAAACCATCAACCAAAAGCTCAACCTCACCATTTTGCTGATCACCCACGAAATGGACGTGGTCAAACGTATCTGTGACGACGTCGCCATCATTGGCGATGGGGAGCTGGTTGAATCCGGCCCGGTAGGCGAGATTTTTGCGCACCCCAAATCCGACTTGGCGAAACAATTTATTCGCTCAACCCTCGACTTGTCAGTGCCGCATGATTTCGCCCAGCGCTTACAACAAGAATACTTTGAAGGCAGCTACCCGTTAGTGCGCCTTGAGTTTACCGGTGCGACGGTCGATGACCCATTAATCAGCCAGATCTCGCGCCTATTTGATATCGACATCAGTATTTTAAGCTCAGATATCGACTATGCCGGTGGCGTGAAATTCGGCCTACTCCTCGCGGAGATCATGGGCCCCAAAGAGGCGGTTGAAAACGCCATTACTTACCTCAACAAGCACCATGTCAACACGGAGGTACTTGGCTATGTTGATTGATCAACTCACCCAATGGGTTAATGAAAACAGCGCCCTTATCAACTTGCTCCTCGAGGCTACCGGCCAAACCCTGTATATGGTGTTTGCCTCCGGCATCATGGGGTTTGTGATTGGCATCCCACTAGGCGTGTTACTGCATGTGACCAAACCCGGTGGTTTGCTGGGTCAACCACAAGTTAACCAGGTGCTTGGCGCAGTCGTGAACATTGGTCGCTCCATCCCCTTTATTATCTTGCTGGTCGCGATTATTCCCTTTACCCGCATGGTGGTTGGCACCTCGATCGGTACCGCGGCGGCGATTGTGCCACTGACCGTCGGCGCGATTCCATTTATTGCCCGCTTGGTTGAGGGGGCGTTACTGGAACTACCAGCAGGGCTAGAAGAAGCGGCCAAAGCGATGGGCGCGAACCCGTTCCAGATTATTTATAAAGTGCTGATACCAGAAGCACTGCCAGGCATCATCAATGGCGCCACCATTACCTTGGTCACCTTGGTGAGCTACTCGGCCATGGCCGGTGCGGTCGGCGGCGGCGGCCTTGGGGATGTGGGCATCCGCTACGGCTATCAACGCTTTGATACCACCGTCATGCTGATCACCGTTGTGATGCTGGTGGTCTTAGTACAAGCGATTCAATCTTTTGGTGATTACTTAGTGCGACGCGCCGATCACCGCTAAATCAAACACAATAATGACGAATATGTTGCAAACAGGGAGACAGACAATGAAAACCACCATTAAAACGCTACTCGCCACGCTTGGCCTTGCCTCTACCTTGGTGCTGACTGGCTGCGGTGAGAAAGAACAAGCCGCGACCGATAATAACAGCATCACCGTGGGCGTGATGGCCGGCGAAGAAGCACAAGTGGCTGAACACGCCGTGAAAGAAGCGAAAAAGCTCGGCCTTGATGTAGAGCTAATCACCTTTACCGATTACGTCTCGCCGAACGCGGCACTGGACGATGGTTCAGTCGACGTGAATGCTTTCCAACACAAACCTTACTTGGACGCACAAATCAAAGATCGTGGCTATGAGTTCGCGATTGCTGGCAACACCTTTGTGTATCCGATTGCGGCCTACTCTTACAAGCTAGATAGCGTCGAGGATCTACCAGAAGGCGGTAAAATTGCCGTGCCAAACAACCCATCGAACCTAGGCCGTTCACTGGTATTGCTTGAGCAACAAGGCATCATCAAGCTTAAAGAAGGCGCAGGCATCAACGCCACCAAACTGGATATCGTTGAGAACCCGAAAAACGTTGAAATCATCGAGCTAGAAACCCCACAACTGCCTCGCTCGCTGGAAGACGTAGACTTGGCTATCATCAACAACACCTTTGCCGCCGGCGTGGGCCTAACGCCAAACAAAGACGGCATCTTTGTTGAAGACAAAGAGTCACCCTACGTGAACCTGATTGTGGCGCGCAAAGACAACGTCGACGCTGAAAACGTGAAAACCTTTGTTAAAGCCTACCAAACTGACGCGGTTTATAATGCCGCAATGGAAGTCTTTGACGGGGCGGTGGTAAAAGGCTGGTAAGCTAGCGTCACAATATGTTCGCTCAGACGAACGCAGCGACACTAACGAGTATCGATAACTAAACAAAATGCCACAGTGACTGGTGAAGTGACTGTGGCATTTTTTAATCTTGGCCAATAGCGGGTTAACTTGCTGCCGTGACCGGAAGCACGCGTTTTAAAATATCCGCCAGCGTCACCACGCCAATCATTTCCCCCTCTTTACTGACCACCGCGAGCTGAACGCTGGCCTCACGCATGCGCGCTAGCGCTTCGTAGATGGGCGTGTTGGCATCTAACACATACGCATTGCGAGCGACATCGCGTGCGAGTCGGTCTGCCGGTTCGAGTAGCGTATCCCGCACGTGCACCACCAACGGCTTAAGCCCCTCGTTGCCAGTCATTAAAATACGCAGATGCCCTGACGCCACGGCGACAGCACGCACCTCTGCGACCGTTGCATGTTTATCAACATGTGCCATCACCTGCCCCTGGGTGACCAAGGTTTCGATTGCAATCGAACTCAGATCGATCAACCCCGACAATTGCCGTTGAATCGCTGGTTGCAAAGTTCCCACTTGCCCAGAATGCTCAACCAATTGACGAATAGTCTGAATATCTTGTCCCCCGACCGCGGCGCTTTCTACAGGCTCAACCCCTGAGGCTTTCACCAAGCGATTGGCAATACGATTGATCCAGCGAAGTAACGGACGTAACGGCCACACATAAGCGCGCGAGACAACACCGATTGCCAAGGCTGACTTTTCTGGATGAGCAATCGACCAAGACTTCGGTGCCATCTCACCCACGACGAGGTGCAAAAATGTCACCACAAATAGCGCAAACCCGAAGGCCGCCGCATCAGCCGCCCAAGCGGGTAAGCCAACCGCGAGAAAGACGGGCCCGACCCAGACATCCACCGCTGGCTTGGTGACCGCCCCGAGAGCAAAGGTACAAAAAGTGATCCCTAATTGCGCCCCTGCCAGCATCAAGGTCAAATCATTCATCCCACGCAGCGCTGCCCGCGCCGACCCACTCTCTACCGCCATTTCTTCCAGACGATGTCGACGCGCGCCCATCAAGGCAAACTCGATAATGACAAAAAAGCCACTCAACACAATCAAAGCCAGCGTGACCACACTGACCACTAACGGATCGGTCATTGATTATCCTCCACAATGGGCTGCTCAATAAGCGTGACCCGCACCGACGTGGGAATGTGCCGTTCAATGCTTAATACATCCACTTCAAGATGGCGCATAATTGGTTGACTCTCCGCCAGTTCGGATGGGTCAATCGGCAGCGCAATGGTCACCGTATCCCCTACGGCTGGCAATGCGCCACACGCCGCAATCAATACGCCAGCTATGGTTTCGACATCACCCCGCGGCAGATCATAACCAATCGCACGCTCCACTTCGTCGATGTGCACATCACCGTCCATTAACCAAATATTGTCGCTTTCAGGGACAACCGCCTCGGCATGATCACTATCATGTTCGTCGGTAATTTCCCCTACGATCTCCATGGCCAAATCTTCAATCGTTAATACGCCAGCAAAGCCGCCATATTCATCAATCACACACGCCAGTTGATTGGTCGTGCGCACCAACTGATCTAGCGCATTTGGCAACGGCATTAATGTGGGGAGGACACTGGCAGGACGCATCACTGACGCCACGGTATCATTTGAATCCGCCTCTGTTTTCGCGAGGACATCTGACAGGTGAACCACGCCCACAGGCGCATCATTATTATCAAGCACAGGATAACGAGTATGGGCTTGCGCCATCAGCGCCAACAATTCGGACAGCTTGGTTTCTGGCGACACCCAATCAACTTGCGAACGCGGCACCATCGCATGCTCAACATCGCGCGCAGGAAAATCCAGGATCCTATCCATCATCAGTGACAACTCCACCGGCAAATCCCCGCTCTCTCGCGAGTCGGCAATAATATGGTGTAAGTCGTCTTCTGAGGCACTCATATCAAGATCATGCACCGGTTGAATCCCCACCATCCGTAGCACCAGGTTGGCGGATTTATCAAAGAAACTGATGATCCAACCAAACACCGACATATAAATCAGTGTCGAACGCGACATCATACGCGCCATGGGTTCAGCATTGGCAATGGCTAAGTTTTTCGGGTAAAGCTCACCCAAAATCATTTGCACAATCATCGCCACCGCGAGCGTCGCCATGGTGCCAATCGCGATCCCCGCTTCCAGCGACAAGCCTAGTTGTTGCAATAAAACGCCCATCGACTCGCCGACCAACGGCTCGGCAACAAAGCCCAACACCAAGCCGGTGACCGTGATACCAAGCTGCGCGCCAGACAGCATAAAGCTCGTCCGTTTTGTCACCGCCAGCGCCCGTTTTGCCGACGCATCGCCCGTCGCGGCTAAGGTCGCAAGCTTTGCGCGATCGACCGCCATATAGGCAAACTCTTGCGCCACAAAGTAGCCATTGGCGGCAATAATTAACAAAATAAAGAAAAGACCGAGCAGGAGGGTAATCATAGGTTCAATCATGACTGCATCCTTTGTTGGTGACAACGTACCAGTGAAGGGGAGTGACAATCGACGCGTGTTGGATCCACAAAATATGCCTTATGTAGAAAGAGGAATCGGAGTATATTCTGGTGATATCGATACAGTCTAGTTAATTTTTGTACACCTCACCGTCACGCGTTTGGCAGCCAAACGATTTAATACTTTTATCAATCAAATGCTCACCTTATCTTGACCCGGCTAGTGGCTGCCCCTCATCATTATTTCTACCATTCTTTGTTCGTTTGTGGTCATGCGTCTTGAATACACAGGCCCGATGCCAGAATGTATCGGCTTTCTTTTACTGCCCCGCTTTTCGATGATGGCCTTTTTCTCTGCCGTCGAGCCACTGCGTATTGCCAACCAGATCAGCGGCGAACCGCTGTTTGATTGGCAAATGATCAGTGAGGATGGCAAACCAGTGAAGGCGTCTAACGGCATGTCACTGCTGGCGGATAAAGCCATTGATGCGGTGCATGACCTGCCCTCGCTGGCCGTGTGTAGCGGTTTTGATCCTGAAGCCTATTTAAGTCGCCCCTTAATGCGCTGGCTGCACCGGCTTGATGCGGCGGGGTGCGCGCTCGGCGGGCTCGACACCGGTTGCTTTTTGCTGGCCGCTGCCGACTTGCTCAAGGGTGAGCGGGTCACCCTGCATTGGGAAAGCCTGCCCTCGTTTCAAGAACGCTTTCCGGAAGTTAGGACCTCAGATGAGCTATTTGAGCTGGGACCGCGGCGTTTTTCATGCGCAGGGGGCGCAGCGGCGATGGACATGGCGCTGGATGTGATTGCACGTCGCCACGGTACCCAGTTAGCCATCGACGTCTCTGAGCAGCTGGTGCACGAGCGCATTCGTACTCGGCGCGATCAACAGCGAATGACACTCGCCCGCCGTTTAGGCACCCATCGCCGACGTCTAGTCGACGCGGTGGATGTGATGGAACGCCATATAGAATCCCCCCTGCCTTTATCGGAGGTGGCGCAGCGCAGTGGTATCTCGCTTCGCCATCTGCAACGACTTTTTGACAGCGAGCTGAACCAGTCACCACGAAGCTGGTATTTGGGGTTACGGCTAGAGCGTGCCCATTATTTGCTAAAAGAAACCGATCTTGATGTATTATCCGTGGGGTTGGCGTGTGGGTTTAGCTCAAGCTCGAGTTTCTCCCGCGCGTTTCGCACCCACTACGGTGTGTCGCCGCGCCAGATGCGAAAAGCCCAAAGCCAGTAAAAGAAGAAAGGCAAGATAGATAAAAAAGCCGCTCACCCCGCCACCTTAATCGGCAACGGAATGAGCAGCTTGTCTCGCGTTTAGCGCGTCTCGGTGCGACGTCTTAAACCGCTATTTTTTCGCGTCCAGCTATTTTTGGCGGCTAGCTTTTTTTAGCCGCGACCAGCGAGCGGCGCGATTCACCAAACAGTGAGATCAGCACCCCGGCAGTCATCACCAGGATCACCACGCTCAGTGGCAAGGCTGCCGCGATCAACGCCGTCTGTAGCGCCTTAAGGCCGCCGGCCATTAGCAGCGTCGCCGCCACCAAGCCAATTACCACGCCCCAGATAATACGGAAACGCCGCGGCGGCTCCTCATCACCCAGTGATAAGATGGTTGTCAGCACCAAGGTGCCCGAGTCCGACGAGGTCACAAACCAGCTCATCAGCAAGAACACCATCAGAGCCGAGAGTATCCAGCCGAACGTGCCGGTGCCGACAATGCCATCAGCTGCCGCAAATAAGGCCGCTGGCAGCTCCCAAGCATTAACCAAGTCGATAATGCCAGCACTGCCCACACCACCACTGGCATACAGCTCTTGATAGATTGCATTGCCGCCAAAAATCACCAACCAGACAAAGATCAGCAAGGTAGGCACAAACAACACGCCCAACACGAACTCACGCAGGGTGCGCCCTTTGGAAATACGCGCAATAAACAACCCTACAAACGGCGCCCAGGCAAGCCACCAGCCCCAATAGAAAATGGTCCAGGCCTGCTGCCAATCTACCGTACCCGGCTCATCAGCAAACCACAGCCCCATCGGGATAAAGTTAATCGCATAGTCGAGTAAGGTTTCACCAAACGCGCCGAACAGCCACAATGTGGGGCCACCAATTAAAAAGACGCCAACCACAAACACCGACACCCAAATATTCATCTGCGAGATAATACGGATCCCGCGGCGCACACCAGAGACCGCCGACACAATCGAGATAAACGAAATCACCGCAATCAACACCAGTTGAGTCGATAAGCCAGAGGCGATACCCATCAAGCGCTCCAGCCCCACGGCCATTTGACTCACGCCAAGCCCGAGCGACGTCGCCACGCCAAACACGCAACCCAGCACCCCGAGGATGTCAAACAGATGGCCCCAGGCGCCGAAAATACGATCGCCGATAAAAGGATAAAGCGCCGAGCGCAGGGCCAAAGGGAGTTGCTTACGGTAGGCAAAATACGCCAGTGACATACCGACAATCACATAGATGGCCCAACCATGCAGCCCCCAGTGGAACACGGTGACCCGCAGCGCATCAATGGCGCGCTCATAGCCAATGGTCGCCGCGCCCGCCATGTCGGCGTGGGGATTGTTGGGATAACCAAATCCACCGGAGTTATCGAGATAAAAGATGGGTTCGGCCACCCCAAAAAACAGGATGCCGATACCAATGCCGGCAGAAAACAGCATCGAGAACCAGGAGAAGTTACTAAACTCTGGGCGACTGTCGTCAGGGCCGAGCCGCACGTTGCCGTACTTGCTGAAAACGATAAAACCGCACACGGTCAATAACAGCATCACGGTGACCAGGTAGTAACCACTAAAGGTACTTTCAATCCAGGTGCGCGTGGCACCGAACAAGACACTGGCCGTCTCTGACTCAAAGCCAGTGAACAGTACAAACGCCAATACCAATACGGCTGAACAAATGGTCATGCCGCGGTGCATGCCTTGGAAGAAGCCACCTTGCGCAAGCTCGGTGACCATGTAATCGGTCGAGGTAGCAGCCTGCTGGCTGTCACCGCGTTGGGATGAGTTTGGGGGTGTTGAAGTAGCGATAATGATTCCTCCTTGAGCCGGAAGTCGGGCCGGCGATCCCGTAATCCGCCCAGGCTCTGCTGGGCGGGACCTCATGATGGCTCACCATCTTGGTGACGACGCGCTCACTGCCTACTGGGTAGGCCGATGCGACGCCCAGCAAGCTGGGGCCACTCATTGTCGGATGCGGTAGGCAGCCGCTCAATCAGGCTGGAGACAGCATCCGGAAACGGTGCGGGGCGACCGGTTTGCGTATCGATGCCCATCAGCATCTGCTCGCTGGTGGCCAGCACCTCACCTTGGCAATCACACATTTGCATAAACACATGCAGGCGCTTTTGATCCCGCGCTAACACGGTCACGTCGACCACCAAGGTCTGCCCTTGATGCACCTCACGTCGGTAACACAAATGGGTTTCTAGGGTATAAATGGTATAGCCATGCTGGGTGCGGCCTTCGTCATCCAAGCCAATGGTGGCCATTAGCGCATCGACACCCAGCGAGAACACGCGCGCATACTCGGCGTCGTTCATGTGCCCGTTATAATCGACCCACTCGGGGGCGACGTCTATCGTTAACAGTGCCATTAGATGCGCCCTTCCAAACCTTCAGCCTCTGGCCAGTACTTCTGCGCCAAGTCTAAAAGCTCGACCAAAAACGCATCACGGCGACGGTCTAGCTCAGAGACGGGACGACCCGCGGCTTGGTGTTCACAGCCTTCAACCACTTTATCAATCAGCTCATCGGTCAGCTCAGGCGCTTCGAGTTTGGTCCACGGCAGTTTTAGCGCCGGGCCGAACTGCTCTAGCATATGGCGCATGCCCTGCTCGCCACCGGCCAGGTGGAAGGTTAAGAAGGTGCCCATCAGTGACCAACGCAAGCCACAGCCATAAACCACTGCCGCATCAATCTCTTCAGTCGTGGCCACCCCATCGTTAACCAGGTGCAAGGCTTCACGCCATAGCGCTTCCATCAAGCGGTCTGCAATATGCCCCTCGATTTCGCGCTTAACCACCAAGGGACGCATTGCCAGCGCTTGGTAAAGTGCATGGGCGCAGTCAATATGATCCGATTGAGTGGCCTCGCCGCCGACTAGTTCGACTAGCGGCAGCAAGTACACAGGATTGAATGGATGCGCTACCATCACCCGCCCCGGATGATTGTGACAATCCGTCTGCAGCTCAGTGGGTTTAAAGCCAGAGGTCGATGAGCCAATAATCGCGCTTGGCGCCGCGGCAGCATCAATCGCCGCCAAGGTTTGGCGCTTAATATCGATGCGCTCCGGCACGTTCTCTTGGATCAGGTCGGCCTCTTTCACCGCCTGCTCAAGGCTATCGACAAAGGTTAACCGAGCAGGATCCGCGCCGTCGGCAAGGCCCAGTTTTTCTAACGATGGCCAGGCATTGGCTACAAAGGCACGGGTGCGAGTGGGCGCTTGTGGGTCAGGGTCATAGGCAACCACGTCCCAACCTTGCGCCAAGGCACGCGCAATCCAGCCATTGCCAATCACGCCAGTGCCGATGACCGCTAACTGCTTGCTCATTGCTCACCTCCTTCAACCGGCTTACCCGTCTTAGGGTCAACCAGTTTCAGCGCGGCGCGCGTTTGTGCGGGTGTCATAATGCGACCGCCAAGGTTTTCAATAATGGTGCTCGCCTTTTCTACCAAGCCGCCGTTGGTCGCCATCACCCCTTTTTCTAAGTAGAGGTTATCTTCCAAGCCCACGCGCGCATGGCCACCCAGCAACATGGCTTGCGCCACCATCGGCATCTGATGGCGACCAATTCCAAACGCCGCCCAGTTGGCGTTTTCCGGCAGCTTATTGCGCATGGCCAACATGGTTTCGGTGTCCGCTTCCGCGCCCCATGGAATCCCTAAGCAAAGCTGAAACAGCGGATCGCCCTCAAGCAAACCTTCTTTTTGTAGCTGGCGGGCAAACCAAACGTGACCTAAGTCAAAGCACTCCAGCTCGGCTTTCACGCCCGCAGCCTGCACCATACGGGCTTGCTCACGCAGCCAGTCAGCGGTATTGATGTACACCATGTCGCCAAAGTTCAGGCTGCCGCAATCTAAGGTGCACAGCTCAGGCAATAGCTCGCCCACTGGCTCATGGCGCTCGGCTGGGGTTTGTATATCAGTGCCCGGCCCACCACGGCTTGGGTCTTGAGGATCCGGCACCCAATCACCGCCGCCACCGCCGGTGATGTTCATAACAATATCGACGTCTGATTCGCGAACGCGCTCCATCACCTCACGGAAGTGATCAATGTTGTGGCTAATGCCGCCCGTTTCAGGATCACGCACGTGAATATGAGCGACACTGGCACCAGCACGCGCCGCCTCAATACAGTTGTCGGCAATCTGTTTTGGCGTGATTGGCACATTGGGGTTTTTGCCCGTGGTATCGCCCGCACCGGTGACGGCGCAGGTAAGGATGACGCTGCGATTCATGTTCGGCCTCTTGTCGCTTGATTAAACTGGCCACAGTGTGTCGGGAATACAGCGTCATAACTTGACACTAAGCGACATAAAAGCCACATAAAGAGACATTGTGAGTTACTGGCAGGCTGACGGAATGGCGCAAACAAATCACGGTAGAGCGCTAAACGTGATAGCGGTTACCGATGATAACGGCCCCCCCATTTGACCCAGCAGCATTCTTGAACAACCAAGAAGCACTTCAAGCTTACTTAGACGAAGCGGTGCAAACGGGCGATCCCGCATGTATCGCCGATGCACTCTGGGTGTGATCGCGCGCGCCAAAGGAATGGCAGATATTGCTAAAAAAACCGGCCTTTGACGAGAAGCGCTCTACCGCACACTCAGCCAAAAAGGCAGTCCCTCAGCCACTGATGGCGATTGTGAATGGGTTAGGGGTGGAGTTAAGGCTTGGTGGGTCTAAGTCACTGGGGTCATTGTGGCGATAGCGGCGCTGTCGTCAAAGGCGAAATTTCGCCCAGCTGGACATACTGTGAAATGAGTAAGCCCGCACTAAACAATGCGGACTTTGGAGTAATGCGAAAAGAATAAGTAGGACGTCGTTCTTACTTGGAAATGGACAAATGTGAGTTACGCCCATAAAGCATTCTGATTTTTCGGGTTACTTCTACTATTGCAACTATACGACCCAGGGCGAGCGCATGAGTGTTCATTTTTCAACCATCGCCGGTATGCCTGCGGCTAAAACCTTCTCTAAGAAGCTGGGATTCATGAGACACCGCTTCTGTTTGGCCACCAAGCTGATCTTGGTCGGCTCAGCCCGCACCATGTTTGAGGCCATGTGTCGCAGACAGGCAAAGTTCGCGGCCCCATTGTCTTTATAAATTTGGCAGGCGTCTTCACCCATGTTGACATCCAATACCCAGTGCATGGCTTCAATGCCCCAATGCGAGCGGATGGCACGGCTTGCCTCATCGGCAGTCAGTGATTTTGAGCTGATATAGTAGCGGTACTCCAGCGACATCGGGCGCCCTTTTTCAACACGTAAAGACTCAACCATGACAAGGCTTTGTAGTGATGGCCAACGAGTAAAGTCGCCTGATAAACATTCTTTATCAATTATATAGCACTGGAGCGACTCAGTACGACCGTGGCCATGCTCAGACACAACATCGTCATTGAAGGTTCGACGTTGCTCACTGAATGCCGCGGTGATCGCGTTCGCTAGCTTTCCCTGGTTTTGTTTCACCGCTAATAAGTAATCACCACCTTGCTCAACAATAGCTTTGGCAACTTTCGTTTGACAGGCCATCGCATCGATGGTGACCAGCGCACCGCGTAAATCGAGTAGGCGAATTAACTCGGGAATCGCACTGATTTCATTGCTTTTTTCTTCAGTCTTGAGCTGCCCAAGCACCAGGTGGTTTTCGCTGGCATACGCACTGACCATGTGGATCGTACTACTTCTATCCTCACGGTTGTAAGAGCCTTTCAGCGTTTTACCATCGATCGCGACCACCTGACCATCCGTCATTTGATGGACCGCTTTCATCCAATCGATAAAGCAGGCTTGAAAGGCACTCGGTTCAATCGAAGAGATGGCACGAGCGATGGTATCGTCGGCAGGAATACCGTCTTCAAACATACCGTTACGCTTAAACCACTCATGGTGCCCGAGGATGTATTCTCGAATCTCGTACCATCCTTTCGACCACGCAATCACCGCGCACAATGAAGCAAAAAGCAGGTCGAATAGCGGGTAGGTTATCTTGGCACTCTGGCGGTTATCATCAACGGTGCTGAAGTAGTCTTTAAATATATCGATATCCACGGTATCTATCTCGAACTATTTTAGAATCGGTCTATATGATCACAGCCAGAGGTGATCGTCAAACCGATCCTTTATTGGTTAAAAAACGTTCGCGATCTCGCCCTGCTATACGACCAGCCTACATGTGGCTGGCCAAATTCCCTTATTCACTACACTTCCGCATCTTCAGCGAAAGCAATGTAGTGATATGGCAAAGATTCATCATCAATATTAATTGCAATAATCAAACAATGCTTAACATGTTTGGGTTCCAAGGCTAATGAGAGTGCATTCTCAACGTACTCATACCTACGCTCGCGGTTAGCATTCTTGAAAAGCACTACTGCTAAAGCATACTCTGAGCTTTCTGCTGGGTTATATATTAAGCTGTTCTTATGCCCTTCGACTTGCCAAGTTTTTTCCACTACTTTTGTCAGGTCCTTAATGTGGCGTGATAATTTTATTTGGTCATCTGGTGGGAACCTGTTGAGAACACTACCAATCTCACTCCAGCGAGGTGTTGACCTTTCCTCTAGTTTATTGAATACATCTTTAAACCAAGGTGTAATTTTTGGCTGAGGTTTAGGCGTCGGTATTCCTTTATCTTTTGACATGTAGTAAAGATCTAGTGATTCTGACATACCCGTGAGCACAATCTCTGTCGAAGCGTCTTTTGTGAGATTACTCAGATTGAATAGATTTGAGATATATAATCCCATAAAATCCAGCTCATCACCTATAAATTGATAGGTGTTCTCAATCTCTGCTCTACGCAATAGATAATGTACTATTTGAACGGGGTGCTCCAACAAGTCGAATAATATCTCAAAGTCACCTAAGTTCATCGAAGGGCATGGCGCGAAATCATCTGGCACCCATCCTGTAGCATCAAACAAGCGCAAGTTAGACTGTAATGTCGCAAAATCTTCAAGTGATACTGAAACACGAATAACCTTATTAATCTCGTAAATATCTACCGGCAAATCGTCGACAAAGTCCTCTATAGAGCCGCTACCTGATTTTAGTTCGTTTATCTTAAGCTCTAGACGATGAGACTGCACACTCGGCTCTATAAGAATCTCTTCCAGATGCCTTCTAATACGAGCAGGAGCCCCCCTTAATGCAGATTTCGAGATTTTCTGTGATTTCGCCTCAATGATAATGGCATGAGAGTCAATAAATGCTATCAAGTCGGTCTCAAACTGGGACTCTCCTTTAACCCACTTAACTCCACTCACAACTTTGGAGTCAGGAAACCTTCTTTTTACAATTTCCTCAATCTTGCTCTCAAGGTAGGTGGCTCTGCGTTTGTGCAATCCATCTTTATCAAACATCTCGATGATGTCATCCATAACCACAAACACAAAGCTGAAAAAAAGTTGCGGTAGAATACTGTAGAACTCATCCCCTGAACGTATTATTGGCTTGTTCCATGCAGGGTTGCTCAAGAAGAAAAACAGCTCATTCTGTTTGTGTAAGTCTCCTATTTTAAGTGAGAAATAGTCGACTATGCTCCGAACTACCTTTTCATCCAAACCAACAGTTTTTGATAACTCTTGAAAATCTATGAGGTAAATGTCAGGTATTCTCAAATCATAATGAGCTAAACATAGAGAAAATGCGTTTTCCTCCGTTAAACTAGCAACATTAAACTCTTTAAGAAATGCTTCCGCCTCTTCTTCACCCTTATCAATGAGCTTGTGATATTCAATTACGATCTCTTTGGGCTTTTTACTGCGCCTTACCTTTGCTATTGACTCAAAGTGATTAGATAGCTTTGACTCCATTGTGATTGTAAGTGATTCAAATACATCGAGAATATTAGATACAGAAAAGCCTAACTCCTTGGTTAGCATACCGTCAAAGCCCGAGTAAAGCTCTCTGCTTATGGTTTTGACTTGCGAATGGAAACCCCAGTTTCTAACCATCTGAGTATGACCCCGCAGCTTTTCCTGAATTAGATTAATGGCACCGTCTTCTGGAGATAAATTCAATCCATCTTCGCTCATACGACTAAAAGTAAAAGCAGTGCTAAGCTCTTTGACTTTATCAATAATCTCTTCAATCACCTCGGGGGTTGGAGGGTAAAAGCCAACATTTTCTTCTGGCACTTTTAAAGCCAACGCTTGAAGTATCTCTAAATGAGCTTGCTCAATCCCACTAAGAGAGCGGTTAGATTCTATCCCATCATCCGATGCACCAACGCACAGCCCATAAGCAGCTACGACAGATATCAACCCTATTGGGTCATGCTTTCTAAATATCTTGTCAATGCAATCAAGCGCGCCGGTCACCTGTTCCTTGCTCTTTGCTTCGAGTGTTCTGACCATTTTCCTGCGCTGTTCATCAGTCATGTCACCAAAGGGATTTTCCATCATTTGAAATACTGGTGATGAATCTTTGCTAACACTATTGAATGATGATTTGTTTTTTCTTCCGCGCCGCTTCTTCTTTAAATCTCTGCGCTGCTTGCTGTTTTTACCCATAACACTAGCTCAACTCAAGTTTAATCGACCACTTTATAAGAAATCATACTATCACCATTCATAGAGCAAGGCTTATTATTTCCTTTTTTATAATGAGTTATATTTCAACAATAAAATACTGACACGGCCTTGCGTAATTCTATGGAACTAAACCAGGAAGTTACGATCTGATCGGCTACATCAGTTAATAATCGTGCCCTTATGCCAAAAACTCTCTACAAAACAACCAACTGGAAGCAGTACAACAAAGCCCTAATCAACCGAGGTTCACTCACTTTCTGTGATCGATGAAGAAACCATAAGCAAGCGGAATCAAAGCAAACAGAGCAAGCACGGTAGGCCTCGCCGATTTAGTGACTTAGCCATTACTACAGCTCTAGTGGTAAAACGCGTTTTCTCTATGCCATTAAGAGCGTTGCAAGGTTTTCTAGGGTCTGTATTTAGGCTAGCTAACATACCTCTTTGGTGTGCCCTAGTAAGCTTCCAATTTACTAGGGCGGCTTATCATGTAGGCTCCTACAATTCAAAGCCTCTGCCTTGCACAAAGAACCCACAAACTGCTGCAAAAATTATCTCAAAAGGTCAACAGACCCTAGACATTACACAGACAAAAAGTAGGTCAAGCCATCGTTTCGTGATTTGTAAGGTTATTGACGCTGGCACGAAATGGGGCACAAATGAGCTAGCCCCCATTCCTTACAAAACCACCATCTGCCCCCTAATCCTTCCTATGCTCACTCTCCACCTCTTCAGCGAGCATGCCGTAGATCACGATCAGGTTATAACTGACCATGCCAAGGACTTGGCCGTTTTCGATTACGGGGGCGCGGCTGATGCCGAAGCGTTCGAATAAACGGGCGCAGTATTTCACATTCATATCGGGGGAGACGCTAAGAGCGGGTTTGGTCATAATTTCATAAACATTCACCCGTGATGGGGCGCGGTTTTTGGCGAGCACTTTTTTGGCAATGTCGTTCATTAACACCAGGCCGAACTCGTCGCTATCATCGCGTTTATTAATAATCAGTGCTTTGACATCTTCTTGGCGTGCAATGCGGATCGCTTCTTCGACCGTGGTGAGCCCATCAATACACACGGCATGGGCATGCATCACATCTCTTACCGTTTTATGTTGTTTCATAACTCGTCCTTCACCACTTCGGTTAATTCTTGCATTTGGTGGGCCACGCCCACGGCATCTTCCACATCAATTTGCACCGCGATACCACTGCCAGAGGTGGCATCAAACTCGCCCACGTCATTAATGGTTTCGAGTATGGTGCGTGCCAAGTGCTCTTCCACCAGGAAGATGGCTACGTCTCGCTGCACATCCAGCGTCAGCCCTAAAAAGGTTTTTTTCTGAACCAAGCCTTCGCCACGCGCGTTGTTAATAATGGTGGCGCCGGTAGCGCCGGCTTGTCTGGCGGCATCGAGCACCGCATCGGTTTTGGCATCTTCAATAAACGCCATGATTAATTTGAACCGCATAGGCTCTCCTTACGATGAACGCTGTGCGTGCTTTTTCTGTAAATAGGCTGTGATTTGGGCATAACCCATCACGGTGATCATCGGAAACAAACTGGCAAACGCAATTAAGCCAAACCCATCGAGCATCGGATTTCTTCCCGGTACGGTAGAGGCTAGCCCCAACCCGAGCGCCGTCACCAAAGGTACGGTCACGGTTGAGGTGGTCACCCCTCCAGAATCATAGGCCAAAGGTACGATAAACGGCGGGGCAAAATAGGTTTGGATCACCACCACTACATAGCCGGTGATGATGTAATAATGGAGCGGATCGCCCACCACAATGCGGTAGCACCCCAAAGCAATCCCCATGGCAACGCCCAGTGCCACTGAGGCGCGCAACCCATTCACCCGAATCGCCCCGCCTGAGACTTTGGCGGCTTTGATCGCCACCGCGATTAATGAGGGCTCAGCCACCGTGGTGCTAAAGCCAATCGCCGCCGCAAACAGATACACCCAGTAATAGGCTTGCCAGTTAATCTCGCCGCCTGCTTTGAGCGCTGCGCCGACAAAATCGGGAGCGGTCAGCTGCTCGGCCATCGACGATCCCAGCGGGAATAGCGCCAGCTCCAGCCCCATTAAAAACAGGCTCAAGCCCAAGATCACATAGAAAAAACCGAGAAAGATCCGTTTGGGGTTGTTGAGCGCTTTGCGCAATACAAACAGCTGAAAGCCAAAGATGATCGCGATAATCGGGATCACATCGCGCACGGTGGAGAAAAAGGTGTCGAGAAACAAGGTGAGTGGATTGTTCATGCCACCACCATGCCGTAGGCCATCACGAAGATCATCGGCGATAGCGAGGCAAAGGCAATCAAGCCAAAGCCATCCACCATGGGGTTGCGCCCTTTAATCACGGTCGCCAGCCCCACGCCGAGCGCGGTGACTAGCGGCACCGTGATGGTCGAGGTGGTCACCCCACCCGAGTCATAGGCAATGCCGATAATGCTGGGCGGTGCGACCATGGTCATTGCCACCACCAACAAATAGCCGCCAATGATTAAACGGTGGATCGGCCAGCCTTTCATAATTCGCACCACCCCCAGCACAATCGCAAAACCGACCGAAAGCGCCACGGTTAGCCGCAGCCCATTGGCGTAGCTATCTTTGGCTGCCTCTGTGGTGTTTATCATCCCGCCGTTAGCGGCGACATCTGCCGCTTCCGCCGCCACCGCGGTAAGTGCGGGTTCCGCAATAGTGGTGCCAAAACCGAGCAAAAACGCGAACGCAATCAACCAGCCTAAACTGCCTTTATGGGCCAGCGAATGTGCCATGGATTCGCCAATCGGGAATAATCCCATGTCTAAGCCGTATACAAATAAGGTCAGCCCCACGACCACCAGCACCAAGCCAAAGGTAATCGAAATCCAGTTGGGCAGCGGTTGTTGCAGGACAATCACTTGAAAAAAGCCAATCACTAGGATGATGGGTAAGAGATCGCGAAAGCTTCCTAGCAATGATTTGAATAACGCTTGCATGTAGGCGACATGACTCCCTGCGTAGTAAAATGAAAAACACACTTTTTATGCGCCTATTTATGTTAGCACTCCCAATTTGGCGTGCGAGGGGCAGAGGAGAAAACTGCGCGATCAAACCGATTTTGGTTGCGGTACGTAACAGGATACAAAGCAATCACTTGCGCTAAGTCTAAAACCCTCTTAGCGTTATCTATATCATCCATTACTCGACGTTAGGACATCAGGCATGAAACTGTTAATCACTGGCGGCACTGGCCTGATTGGTCAGGCGTTAATTCCTCGCTTGCTGACCGAGCATCAGGTCACTGTGTTATCGCGCTCGAAGCAAAAGGTCACCCAGTGCTTTGGCGATAAAGTCACGCCGTTAGAGCGCCTTGATGACCTCCCTCACCTGAATGATATTGATGCGGTTATCAATCTGGCGGGCGAGCCGATTGCCGATAAACGCTGGAGTGAGCAGCAAAAAGGCATCATCTGCACCAGCCGTTGGGGGCTGACAGAAAAGCTGGTCGAGAAAATCCATGCCAGCAGCACCCCACCTCACACCTTTATCAGCGGCTCGGCGGTAGGGTATTACGGCGATCAGCAAGATCGCAGCTTTGACGAAACCTTGGTGGTTCATGCCGATGATTTTGCCCAGCATGTGTGTCATCAATGGGAAAAAATTGCCTTGAAAGGTGCCTCGCAACACACGCGGGTGTGCTTGCTGCGCACCGGCGTGGTGTTAAGCGCTGAAGGTGGCGCGCTCAAACGGATGATGCTGCCGTATAAACTTGGCCTTGGCGGCCCCATTGGTAAAGGCCAGCAATACATGCCGTGGATCCATATTGATGATATGGTCGGCGCGATTATCCACCTGCTCAATACCCCTGAGCTTAAAGGGCCGTTTAACTGCACCGCGCCAGAGCCGGTCACCAATAAACGTTTTAGTCAGGCGCTTGCCCGTGCTTTAAAACGCCCACACGTGTTCTTTGTCCCTACTCTGGCGATTAAAACCATGATGGGGGAAGCCTCGCACTTGCTGCTCGATAGCCAGCGCGCCCTACCCCATGCGTTGGAGGACGCGGGCTTTAATTTCCAGCACCCCAAGGTGGAAGAAGCGATGCAGTCTTTGTTTAAGTAGCGGCTTTTGTCTTTCGCACAAGCGGTGTTATTAGCCGGATTTTGCTAGACGTTGTATACAAAAAAGCGGGTATCAACTTTCTTGATACCCGCTTTGTTATGCGTGAAACAAGGATGCTTACCGCCCCTGTTAACGCCGTTGCGGGTCAATCAGTTTACGCAGCATCGAAGCGACCGTGACAAACACCAGCGCCACCGCCAACACCGGCAACACCGCCCAAAGCTCTGGATGCAGGCGTACCTCCATTTCAAAGCCCCACTTAAGCAAGCCAACCATCGCCGCTTCTGCGCCGAGTACCGCCATAAGGCCAGACACAAAGGCCATCACGCCGTACTCGCTCCACAAGGTACGCTGAATACGGGTGCGGCTCGCGCCCAAGGTGCGATAGAGGTTTATCTCCTGCTGACGCTCGCTCAAGCTAATACGCAGCAAGGTGAGCAGCAGTAACAGGCCGCTGATCACCGCCAGCCCCGCCAACACCGAAAGCGACAAGCCAATTTGACGCAAAATCGACTGAATACGGCTGCTCATGGTGCGCAAATCAAGCAGCGTGACAGTCGGATACTCCCGCGCCAAGCGATTGAGCAAGGGCGTTTGCGATTCGTCGAGCCTGAAGCTCACCAGCCAGTTGGCGGGTTTGTCGGCGAGTGTCTCGCGGTCGAAAATAAAATAGAAGTTAGGCCGCATATTGCGCCACTCTACTTCACGAATCGAGTTCACCGTGGCGGTAAAGTCTTGGCCGGTCACGCTAAAGGTCAGGCTGTCGCCAATCTCAATCTCCAAGCGCTCGGCAATGTCGGCCTCCACTGACACACCATTCTCGGTTGGCCAGTCTCCGGCAATCACCTCATTGTGTGATGGCAAGGTTTCGCGCCAGGTGAAGTTAAGCTCGCGGCGCAAGGCCTCGTCCGCTTCATCACGCTCGGCTTCATCGGTGGGGATCTGGTAGCGCTCACCGTTTTTGCCCACCAGCCGGCCACGCACTATGGGGTAGGCATCGGAGCGCATCAGGCTGGCGTCATCGAGTTCACCTACATAGTCTTGCTGCTCACTCGGGGCGATATTCACCGCAAACACATTCGGCGCATCGGGTGGCAGCATCCGTCCCCAATCGGCGAGCAAGTCAGTGCGCAGCAGCCAGATAATCGCCAAGAGCATAAAGGAGATCGCCAGTGCCCCTAACTGCACGCTGCTAGCCAGTTTGTTGCGGGTAATTCGGCTTAAGGCGAGCTTGACCGACGGCGCACGCACCCGTGATTTCACCAACCTAAGCAGCCCTAACCCTGCCAATGCCAGCAAGACGATCATTACCGCCATCGCCCCCAGCACTGTCCATAGCAAGGTGTTGTCGAACGCCCACAGCGCAAGTGCCCCTACCGGTATCGCAATTAAAACAGCCGCGGTGCCGCGACGGCGACGCCCACGAGCCGCCTGCGATTGCACGGCGGCCAACGCGGGCGCATCCAGCAGCTTAAGCAGCGGCACGCCCAAGGCAGGCAGCGCCACCAACAGCGCGACGCCGGGCGCAAGCACCCAAGGCACCCAGCCATAACTGGGTAATGGCGAGGGCAGCACATCGGTCAGCGGCAAGCGCAATAGCACTTCGAGGGTGTAACCCGCCGCTAACCCCACGGCGGTGGCAAGGACAAACAATAAGGTTAACTGCCGTGCCAACCAGCGTCGCACCCATTGTTGGCTGGCGCCTAAACTTTTTAGCATCGCCACCAAATCGGCGCGGCTTTTAGCATAGTGCTGACAGGTTAAGGTTAAGGTGGCCGCGGCCATCACAATCACCAGCACCACAGTTAACGACAAGTACTGACGGCTGCGATCCAGCATATCGCCAGTGCGATCAGAGGTGTTTTCATCCACCCAGCGCTCACCATCTTGCAGTGTATAACTGGCTTTAGCCGCGCTTAGGCTGGGCTCGTCACCGGTTAAAAAGTAGCGATAACGCACCCGACTGCCTTCGCGCACCACGCCGGCGGCAGGTACATCGGCACGGTGCATCATCACCGCGGGCATCTGGCTAAAGGGGTTAAACGACAGCTCCGGCTCGGCGGCCAAAGTACCGCTGACGTTGAGATCAAGGTTACCAATTGAGACGGTATCGCCGGGTTTCACGCTCAGCAAACTGAACACCCGCTCAGACAGCCATAGCTCACCGGGTTGAATACGTCGGTCACCGCCAATCGCTTGGCCGTTTTGCTCCAGCACCAAGTCGCCACGCAACGGATACAGGCTATCCACCGCTTTCACGCTCACCAGCTGCATCTTTTGCTCGCTGAACGCCATAGTGCCAAAGCGGGTTTGTGCAGATACCGTGGCACCGGCTTGTTTAAACGCCTCAATTTGTTCGGTATTAAGCGGCTGACGAGCACGCAGCACGGTATCGGCGGCAATCAGGTTGCGCCCTTGCTGGGTGAGCACGTTTTCAATGCGATCGGCCAATGCCGACAGCGCAAACACACAGGTGATGATCAGTGCCAGCGCCACCGCCACTGGCCAAATTTGCCCGTGCAACAGTTCGCGCCACGCCCAGCGATTGAGTAGTCCGTTTTTACTCGCCATTCACTCGCTCCTGTAGTTTGCCGCTGTCCATCATCAAGGTACGCTGACAACGCTTGGCCAGCGCCGGATCGTGAGTGACCAACACCAAGGTGGTGCCATGCTTTTCGTTTAGTTCAAACAATAAATCGATAATGGTCGCCGCGGTTTTTTGGTCGAGGTTGCCGGTCGGCTCATCGGCAAATAACACGTGCGGGCGGATAATAAAGGCGCGCGCCAGAGCCACCCGTTGCTGCTCCCCGCCAGAGAGCTGTGAAGGTAAGTGTGTTTCCCGTCCTTGTAACCCTACCGAGGCCAGCAGTTGCTTGGCGCGGGTTTCATCTTCTTCCTCACCGCGAATGGTTAGCGGCAGCATCACGTTCTCAAGCGCGTTCAGTGACGGCACCAGTAAAAAACTTTGGAACACAAACCCCACTGATTCGGCTCGCAGCGCCGCGCGCGCATCGTCATCCAAGGTGGAAAGCTTGTAGCCAAGTAGATCGACCTCGCCTTCACTGGGCGTATCTAATCCGGCAAGCAAGGTCATCAAGGTGGATTTCCCTGCGCCGGACACCCCCATTAATGCAATCGACTCGCCTGCCTCGATTTGTAGCGAGACATCCTGCAGAATGGTAAGCGGCTGTTCGCGTGTCACGACATGTTTTGCAATTTTTTCGGCTCGAATAACAGGAGAGGCCATGTTACGCATCCTTACTTTGTTGTGTTTTTTGTGGGTGAGCAGTGCCAGTGCACAAACGCTCCTTGTCCTTGGTGACAGCTTAAGCGCTGGCTACCAAATGGCGGCTGAACAAGCCTGGCCTGCTAAACTACCGCGCGCGCTCGAAGAACATAATGTCGAGGTTGAGGTGATTAACGCCAGTATTTCCGGCGACACCACCGCCAATGGCCTGCAGCGTCTGCCGCAATTATTAGAACGCCACCAGCCCGAATGGGTGCTGATTGAACTCGGCGGCAACGATGGCCTACGCGGTTGGCCATTTAAACGTATACGAGACAACCTTAAGCAATTGATCACCCAAACTCGCGCGGCCGATGCCACGCCTTTGTTGGTGCAAATCCAAATCCCGCCTAATTATGGTCAGCGCTATGCACAAGGGTTTGCTGATATTTATCCTACACTGGCGGCGCAAACACAAACCCCCTTGCTGCCCTTTTTTATGGAGACTGTGATCCAAAAGCCTGAATGGATGCGTGATGATGGCATTCACCCGATGCCCGCCGCACAAGCTTGGATTGCCGATTTTATGGCAGAAAAACTCGCGCCTTACTTGTCTGACGCAACTCAATCATGAACGGGGATCTTATGGACACTGCCTCACCGCTTAATAACGCCATTTTAATCACTGGCTGCTCCACCGGCATCGGCTATGCCTGCGCCAAAGCCTTGCATGAGCAAGGACACACGGTGATCGCCAGTTGCCGAAAGGCTGACGATGTCAGCCGTTTACAGCAAGAAGGCCTAACTTGTATTCAGTTAGATGTGTCAGACACGGCCAGCATCAACCAAGCAGTCGAGGCGGTTGAGCAAATGACGGGTGGCAAGCTTTTTGCGCTGTTTAATAACGGTGCTTATGGCCAACCCGGCGCGCTGGAAGATTTGCCCACCGATGCCTTACGCGCTCAGTTTGAGACCAATGTGTTTGGCTGGCACCATTTAACCCAAGCCTTATTGCCGATGCTGCTTAATTACGGCGAAGGACGCATTGTGCAAAACAGCTCGGTGCTGGGTATCGTGGCATTGAAATATCGCGGCGCCTATAACGCCAGCAAGTTTGCCCTCGAAGGCTGGACCGATACTTTGCGTTTAGAGCTGAGCGACACACCGATTAAGGTGAGCTTGATTGAGCCTGGCCCAATTGAAACGGCATTTCGTGCCAATGCGCTCAGCGCCTTTAAACACTGGGTCGAGCCCAATAAAAGCCGTCATCAGCAGGCCTACCAAGCCCAACTTGACCGCCTCGCGGCGGACGAAGGCGGCAACAAATATACCCTGCCTGCCGACGCGCTTGTCGCGCCGCTGACGCATGCCTTGTTCTCGCCTCGCCCCAAGATACGTTATCGAGTCACTCAGCCCACGGTGTGGATGGCGGTTCTAAAACGCGTGTTACCCAGCCGCTGGCTCGATCGGGTATTGCTCAAAGGCGGTTGATGCAACAGCGAAAAAACCACCACAAAAGCGTGGCTGCTGTCGCATTTGTCATACTTTTGTCATAGACGAGCGCTAATCTGGTAGTCACTGGTGGACAACGTCCGTTAGGACACTGTCCATCGACAACGCAACATCCTCGATAACAATCATAAAGGAGCCGGCTGATGACCTTGCATCAATTGAACTGGCTCTGCTTGAGCGTCGCTTTGTGCGTGGTGCTCGTGTTGTAACTCGCACTTGCTTTGTAATGACTTCGCTTGCAGACCGACGAAATAGGCCACCTTCGGGTGGCTTTTTCGTAGCTGTTACGTTTCGCCCCTTTTCACCTTTCGGTTCGATCCGCCATCACACGCCCAAATACAGGCCCAGTTGCTTGAATTTCTGCACGTTTGCCCCCACCCTTAAGGAAAATCCACTTGGTCAGGATCCATGATGAACGCAAACTATATTGTCGAATTAACCGAGCATAATTTTCAGCAAATTCTCGAGTCATCGTCTCGCACGCCCGTATTGGTGTACTTTTGGGCGAACATGATGCCCGAAAGCGTGGAGCTAAAACCCACCGTCGAACAACTTGCTCACGACAGTCATGGCACCTTTACCCTTGCAACCATCGATTGCGAAGCGCAACAAATGATTGCCGCGCAATTTGGCGTCCGTGCACTGCCAACTCTGGCGCTGTTTAAAGACGGTCAGCCGGTAGACGGTTTAGCTGGCCCACAAAACTACGACACAGTGCGCGAAATGCTTGATAAGCACCTACCTAGTCAAGAAGATCAAGCGTTCGAGCAAGCGCGTCAGCTCATGGCCGAAGGTAACTATACCGATGCCTTGGTCATTTTAAAGCCACTGGAAACCAGTCACGGCGATAAAGGCGAGTATAAGCTGGCGATGGCGGAATGCTTGGTCGAGACCCATCAGTTTGATGCGGCGCAAGCGCTGCTCGACACCGTGCTGATGCAAGATCAAGATGCCACCTACAAAAGCTTGGTGGCAAAAATTGAGCTGCATAACCAAGCGATTGATGCCCCTGAAATCCGCCGCCTTCAGGCCCAACTCGAGGAAAGCCCAGACGACGCCAACGTCGCTTATGAGTTGGCGGTGCAATATAATCAGATTAATCGCAGTGAAGAGGCGCTGGAGTTACTGATGAAGATTCTTCGCCGCGATATGAATCATGGCGAGGGTGAAGCCAAGAAAACCCTGATGGATATTCTTACCGCACTCGGCCAAGGCAATGAAGTCGCGTCGCGTTATCGTCGTCAGCTCTATTCGCTGCTTTACTAAATGCTAGTTTGTCGCGGGCGGTTCAGCCCCTGACGCGCAACAACTTGAGGAGCTGGTGTCTAACTCGCCTAGCTCACTGTCACCGCGCAGTGCTTCGATAATCGGGCACTGCGCGTCACCATCTCCCGGACAGGCCTGCGTTAGAGCGTGCAGGGTGGTTTTCATTGCCGCCAGTTCTGCCATTTTCTCATCAATCTCTACCAATTTTGTCTCGGCGCGCGCTTTGACATCGGCACTGCGTAACGACGGATCGCGCGATAACGCTAACAAATCCGCACTTTCTTCCAAGGTAAAGCCCACTAATCGCGCACGGCGGATCATTTGCAGCTCATTGATATGCTGCTCGCGATAATCGCGATAGCCGTTTTCCGCTCGATGCGGCGGGGTGATCAGCCCTTTCTGCTCGTAAAAGCGAATGGTTTTGCTGGTGAGGCCAGTTTTCTCTGCCACTTGTTGAATCTTCATTTTTCTCGCTTGACCTTCCAGTAGCTATAAGGTTTACAGTTTAGCCTAACTGACGTTGCGACAAACGCCAACATCGAATCATGTCAGGCGATAAGGAGAGGCAATGACCACCACCGACACTCACATCACCGACTACACACTGCCGCTGAGTGGCTTAAGCTGCCAAGGCTGTGTGAAAAAAGCGACAAAAGCGCTTGAGGGTATCGACGGGATTCGCATTGAGAACATTGATACCCAGTCAGTGTCGTTAGAAGCCCTGGGTGAGAGCACTGAGTACCCACTACGCCAAGCAGTCAACGCGATTGAAGCGCTCGGGTATCAGGTCGGTGAGCATTATCACTTGGTCTTAAGCGGGCTAAACTGCGGCCGCTGTGTGGCCAAAGTCGAAGCAGCGCTGGACGAGCAGCCCACGGTGTTTTCTCATTCGGTCAGTAAAACTCATGCAGATATTCACACCAGCTTGAGCTTGGCGTCCATCATCCAAACCATTGAGAACCTTGGCTATCAAGTCGGTTATCAGCATCAATTGGCATTATCGGGGTTAAGCTGCGGTCACTGCGTGGCGAAAGTAGAGCGTGCGTTCGATGAAAACGATGCGGTTTTTGACTACCAAGTCAGCAAAGACGCGGCGACCGTACGCACGACGCTTAGCGCCGAGACGCTGATTGAAACGATCACATCTTTAGGCTTTGAGGCCACACTCATCGACCCCAGCCAAGAAACGCCCTCATCCACCGAGCCGCATCAACCTCAAACTACGACCACTGAGGTTGACCAACAGGCCGAAACGCCGCCACGCACTGAAACCTCATCCAGCCATTCACGTATGCAGTTTGTGTTATCTGGCATGACATGCGCAAGCTGTGTCAAAAGTGTTGAAACTGCCATCAGCAGTGTGGATGGCGTGGCCAATGTGAGTGTGAATCTGGCCGAGCGCAGTGCGATTGTAAAAGGTGATGCCGTACCTGACACCATCGTTGAGGCCGTGGAAAACGCCGGCTATGGCGCTGAGAAAGTCGAGGATGACAATGATCGTCGCGAGCGCCAGCAGCACCAACAAGCCGCGGAATTGAAAAACTTTAAACGCAGCACGATCGCTGGCTTGGGCCTGGGTGGCCCGATTATGGCTTGGGGAATATTGGGTGGCAGTATGACCATTCAATCCAGCCAAGATCAGTGGGCTTGGGGCTCGGTAGCCATCCTTACCCTCTTGCTGCTCGCTACCGGGGGGCGTCATTTCTTCGCCAATGCCTGGCAAGCGCTGAAGCACAAACGGGCTACCATGGATACCTTGGTGGCACTCGGGACAGGCGCAGCATGGCTGTATTCTACCGCGGTGGTGCTCGCCCCTGCCTTGTTCCCCGAGCAGGCGCGTCATGTGTACTTTGAAGCCTCAGCGATGATCATTGGTTTAATCAGCTTAGGCCACGCGATTGAGGCGCGCGCACGTGCCAACACCTCCAAAGCGCTTGACCAGCTGCTTGATTTGCAGCCGCCCACTGCCCTAGTGATTGAAAATGGCCAAGAAACCGAGCGCCCACTAAGTGATGTGGAACAAGGCATGACGCTGCGCGTGAAACCGGGTGCCAAAGTCCCTGTGGATGGTGAAATGGTTGATGGTAGCAGCTATATTGATGAGTCTATGCTCACGGGTGAGCCCGTGCCGGTCAGCAAACAGCAGGGAGACACGCTGCACGCGGGGACAGTCAACCAAAAAGGGAGCCTGACGCTTAAAGCCACTGGTGTGGGTAGCGATACCATGCTGGCGCGTATTATCGATTTGGTGCGCGAAGCACAGAGCAGTAAACCCGAGCTGGCCAAGCTTGCCGATCGCATTTCCGCGGTGTTTGTACCCATCGTGGTCGCTATTGCGTTGGTTACAGCGGCTATCTGGTATGTTGTCGGCCCCGAGCCGTCGGTCAGCTACATGCTAGTCACCGCGACCACGGTGCTAATCATCGCTTGTCCATGTGCGCTTGGCCTCGCCACGCCTTTATCGGTCACCGCGGCGGTCGGTCGCGCTGCCGAAGTCGGGGTATTAATTCGTGATGCGGATGCGCTACAAACTGCGGCCAAGCTCCATACCCTAGTGTTTGATAAAACCGGGACATTGACACGCGGCCAGCCGGAAGTGACCCATGTAAAAGCTATTAACGGCGACCAAGCGCGTTTGATGGCGATCGCCGCCTCGCTGGAGCAACACTCCGAGCATCCGCTGGCGCAGGCCATTGTTAATGATGCCAAGGCACAGGATCTCTCACTGCCAACGTCAAACGACTTTAACAGCGAGTCTGGCAAGGGGATCCAGGCGCAAATTGATGGTACGCGTTACTTCATTGGCAACCAAGCCTGGATGGACGCACAAGGGATCGAGACTGCCTCCTATCAAAGTGACATCGACGCCATGACTCAGCGTGGCGAGACTGCCATCTATCTTGCCAATGCAGACAGTGTGCAAGCGCTGATTGGCGTCAGTGATCCTATTCGCGACGATGCGATTGAGGCGATTGCCAACCTGCAATCGCAAGGGCTCGAAGTGATCATGCTCTCTGGTGACCATCCTGATACCGCCAATGCCATTGGTCGTCAGCTAGGCATCGATCATGTGATTGCTGGGGTGCTACCCGATGGTAAATCGGAACAAATTCAACAGCTGCAACAGCAAGGCAAACGTGTGGCGATGGTCGGTGACGGCATTAATGACGCCCCTGCACTCGCACAAGCCGATGTGGGTGTCGCCATGGGCAGTGGCAGTGATATTGCCATAGAAAGTGCGCAAATCACTCTGATGCACCAGCACCTAGGGGCATTGGCTAACGCGATTGCTTTGTCTCAAGCCGCCGTGCGCAATATGAAGCAGAACCTCTTTGGTGCCTTTATTTATAACACCTTAGGGATCCCAGTCGCGGCCGGCATCCTTTATCCATTCACTGGCATGTTGCTCAGCCCAGTAATCGCAGGAGGCGCGATGGCGCTATCTTCGATTACGGTTGTCACCAACGCCAATCGACTACGTTTTTTCAAAATAAAATCAGACAATAAGTAACAAGGAGCGAGAATGAAGCGTTTACAACTACTTGCTGGAGTCGTGAGCCTGATGAGTGCCTCAGCGATGGCCGCGAGCGGTGTGGTGTATAAATCTCCCAGCTGTGGCTGTTGCGACGATTGGGTTGAGCACATGGCGCAAGCCGGTTTTGAGCTGGAGGTTAAACCGCATGACGATATGGCGTCCATTAAGCAAGAGATGGGCGTACCTGCCGATATGCAATCGTGCCATACCGCACGTATCAACGGCTATGTGATTGAAGGGCATGTACCAGCCAAAGAGGTGAAAAAGCTACTCGCTACCAATACTGGGTTAGAAGGTCTCGCTGTCGCTGGCATGCCGATTGGCTCGCCAGGAATGGAATATGGTGACCGCCACCAGCCCTACACAGTGATGGCGTTTGATGACGCAGGCAACACGCAAGCCTTCCAGCATTACCCAAAGCCATAGGCTCACCGTCAGCATAACGAAAAAACCCCAGCCTCTCGGCTGGGGTTTCTTGTTGGTCGGTGAAGAGGGATTCGAACCCCCGACCCTCTGGTCCCAAACCAGATGCGCTACCAAACTGCGCTATTCACCGTTAATGCTTTTTACGTCTACCAAGTAACCTTAGATCACTCAGTTTTAAAATAATGGTCGGTGAAGAGGGCTTCGATTGGACCGGCTTCCGGCCCCCGACCAAACGCGCTCTCCACTAACTGAATAATGGTCGGTGAAGAGGGATTCGAACCCCCGACCCTCTGGTCCCAAACCAGATGCGCTACCAAACTGCGCTATTCACCGATATCTGACAAGTTTTACGAATGGGCATCGAACTTGTCAAGCAGCTTAGTATGCGTTTAAGTGCATCCTCGCTGCTGAAGTCGCCTATCATACTCAAGCACCGAGAAACCTCAAGCCCTAGCGGCTTATTTTTTCATTCAACCGCTCTAAACGGTGAAAGTCGCATCAGTTGCGCGCAGTTTGTGATCAGATCGTTGTTAACAAATGTTGATAATTTGTTCGCCATTTCTCTTGATCCTGATCAGTATTCAACCCGCTTCCTATTGGCATCCTGACCCTACATTAACGGACGCGAGGGTACAGACTATGGACTTTTGGCTTGATCTACTTTTCGGCAACGCCGTGGGCTTGTCATCCATGATTGTCATCATCTGTACATTTGGCCTGATCAGCTTTTTCGGCGGCTATTTTGTCTACAAAGTGATGACTTCCAAACCTCAATAACCTGTTTTATTGCCTACCTATCTTTAAGCAAACTTGCTTAACCTGGAGTTGCATGGTTGGTCACAGAGTGTGGCTCTAGGTTTCTTTTTTTATTTTCGTTTATACTGTCCCCAAATGACTCCACGACGCACATGGCACTGTAGTGATGAGTGATAAAAATGAATTTGAGCTGTTTCGAGAAATGATGTCAGACGTGGCACCCATCAAGCAGGACACGGTTGAGGAGCAAACAGGCTCGCATCAGCCCACTGAGGCCCAGCTTGCACGCCAACAGGCCGCACAGAAACTGGCAAACAGCGATCCTGAATACCTGTCACTCGAGTACGCCCAGATGGTCAAGCCCGACGAGGTGATGGCCTACAAGCGCGATGGCGTACAGGATGGCGTGTTTCGTAAACTACGACTGGGCAAATATGACGTCAACGCAAGGCTCGACCTGCATAAGATGTCATTGGAAAAAGCCCGAGATGAAATTTTACGTTTTTTAAAACAATGCCAGCGTATGGATGTGCGTACTGTGATCATTGTGCATGGAAAAGGCGAGCGTAGTAACCCACAGGCAATGATGAAAAGCTATGTCTGTCAGTGGCTACAACAAATTTCAGATGTGCTCTGCTACCACTCGGCACTGCGTCATCAAGGCGGTACCGGCGCGTTATATGTGATGATCAAAAAAAGCCAAGAGAAAAAGCTAGAAACCCGCGAGCGCCACTTAAGTCACCGCCCCTAAATGCAAAAAGACTGGCGGGCTGCCAGTCTTTTTATTAACGCGTCTGTTTGTTGCCTCTAGCTGCGCCTCACTATTGCAGCGTCACCACCACACGTACCGCCAGCGCAATCAACACCACGCCTGAAAGCTTATCCACCCACGCGCCGTGGTGACGTAGCTTGTCGACAATGGCAGGGCTGGATAACAAAAAGGCTATCAAGGTGTACCAGAGCCCATCAATCAATAATGGCGTCAGCACAATCACACTACGACTAAATAAGTCCGTGCCCACCGCAACAAACTGGCTAAACAAGGCAATAAAAAATAGTGCCAGCTTTGGGTTGAGCATCGAGATCATCGCCCCATCACGTGCCGCCTCGCCTAAACTGGCGGGTTGTCCCGCTTCTAATTTAGCTGCCACCCCGCCTTTACTGAGCAATGATTTCACTCCTAGCCAAGCGAGATAGCCAGCGCCGGCATAGGCAATGACGGTAAAAAGCAACGGGGATTGTTTAAAGATAACCGCCAACCCTAACATGGTAATTAGCGCGTAGAGGCCAACCCCCAAGGCATGCGCCCATGAAGCCACAATGCCATGTAAGCGACTATTGGCAAGGCTATGCTTTGCCATTACCACCAAGCTCGGCCCGGGCGACATCGCCCCAAGCATGCAAACCAAGGCGAGCGACGCCCAAATGGTAAGAGTCATCTATGTATCCTTCTTATTTATTCGCCAATCGCGGCATAGTGCCCCGCAGTCAAAGACAGCAGATCGTCCGGTGAGAGTTCGATTTCCAGTCCACGCCGCCCGGCACTGACACAAATCGTCTCAAACTGCTGCGCGGAGCTGTCGACAAACGTCGGTAGCCGCTTTTTCTGACCAAGCGGGCTTATCCCTCCGACCAGGTAGCCTGTTGTGCGCTGGGCCACTTGCGGATCGGCCATGGTTGCTTTCTTGCCACCCGCGGCTTTGGCAGCGGCTTTTAGGTTGAGGGTGCCTTTGACGGGGACAACCGCCACCGCTAGCTGCTTGCTGTCACCATTAATACAAAACAATAGTGTTTTGAATACCCGAGCCGGGTCTTGCCCTAACGCTTGGACAGCTTCTTCACCAAAATTAAGGTTATTCGGATCGTGCTGGTACTGGTGAACTTCAAACGCAATGCTTTGTTTTTCTGCTAATTTAATTGCAGGCGTCATCGTTTTTGCCACTTGTTTGTAAACCCGTCACTAATGATTACATAAAAAAAGCGGCACCGCATCGGTACCGCTTTTTGTTCTGACAATCTTACAGCCATTTATTTGTAAACGATCTCGCCTTGTGGCGCATAGTCATTAACATCGATTGGGCTGTTGGCTTCCAGATAGTCTTTCAATACTTCTGCATCAACAAAGCCAGTATTGACGTTACCAGGGTGATTAGTCAGTTTTGGATAGCCGTCGCCGCCTGCAGCGTTAAAGCTTGGCACGGTGAAGCGATAGGTTTTATCCATATCAATGGGCTCACCGCCAATCTTCACGTCATGGACTTTACCGTCTTCAACGACCATCGACAGACCCGCAAATTGCGCGTAAGCACCCGAATCAACTGGCTTGGTTCCAACCACATTGAGGTAATCCATCACTTCTTTACCGCTCATGTCGGTATAGGTGACCATATTGCCAAATGGCTGCACTTTGAGCACGTCTTTATAGGTGATGTCACCGGCAATGATAGAGTCACGCACACCGCCTGAGTTCATGACCGCAAAGTCTGCTTTGGCGCGTTCCATATGAGCGGTGGCTATCAGACGACCTAGGTTAGTCTGCTGGAAGCGCACAATGTTGCGATCGCCCACTAGCTTGCCGTTGCTCTCGGCAATTTTCACGCTCAGCTTTTCTTGCCCTTTGTCTTGGTAAGGCTTCAAGAAATCATACAGCGCTTGGTCTTTTTCAATTTCATCTTGAATAAAGACGCGTTTTTTCTCGCCATCAACCTTAATTTTCTTCTTCAGGTTAACCGGGATCAGGTCATAGCTAACCAGGCTAAGGTCGCCGTTTTGGAATTCAAATTCCGCTTTACCGACATACTTACCCCATTCGTGAGCTTGCATAATCCACGCGCCATTTTGTTGGTCTGGCGTACATGCATCCCCAGGCTCGAAGCTCTTGTTATACATGTTCGGGCCTTCCATACACACAGGCTCTTGTGAGTGGCCGCCGATGATAAGGTCGAGATCACCGTCATCCATGTAACGTGCTAGCGCCACATCGCCTGGGGCATTCACGCCGCTCTTACCGTCGGCGTAGTGACCCATATGGGTCGCGGCGATAATGATGTCGGGCTTCTCGGTTTCTTTCAGCTTGGCGATCACTTTTTTCGCTTCGGCTTTCGGGTCGCGGAAGTCGAGAGAACCAATGTATTCTGGGTTACCGATTTTGGCCGTGTCTTCGGTGGTCAGACCCACAACCGCAATTTTCAACCCATTGCGCTCAAACATCTCGTAAGCCTGATACTTACGCTCACCGGTTTCTTTGTCGTAAATGTTGGCAGAAAGCATCGGGAAGTCAGCCCACTGCATTTGCTGTTCAAGCACGCTAAGCGGGTTATCGAACTCGTGGTTACCAATGGCCATTGCATCGTAACCAATTTGGGTCATCCCTTTGAAATCAGGCTCGGCTTGCAGCAAATCTGACTCTGGGACACCCGTGTTGATGTCGCCGCCCGACAGGAGCAGTACTTGGCTGCCTTCCGCTTTGGCTTCTGCGCGCAGATCATCAATCAAGGTTTTACGTGCTGCCATGCCGTATTCGCCATAGCGGTTGTGCCAGAAACGACCGTGGTGATCGTTGGTATGAAGAATGGTGAGTTTATAAGTAGTATCTGGCGCCCAACCTTGCTCTTGTGTCTCTGAACCAGAGTTGGCACAGCCTGCCAATGAGGCAATTAATGCAGCGCTGACCGCTGCCTTCAAACAAAGACGTTCCTTCATGATCATAGACCTTTTTAGCGATGGATAAACCACCATCGACATCATTGTCGGTGGTTATAAAACGCTATCTAGTCTAAAAGAATTGATGCTATGGTGCTGAGTGATTTCATATTTTTGTTGCTGCGATCACCTTACAACGCTTAGGCAAGGCGACTTTGGTGATCGAGACAAAATTTATAGAGTCTGAACTCTAGACAGATCAAAAACGGCGCAGCCTTTGCTTACCTATCTAGACAAGAAAAGACAGCGCCGTGATGTGTCAACCATGGCGATTAAGCGCGACGCGCTTGCCACCATCGGCGGCTAATCACCGCAATCAATGCCGACGCGGCGAGGAAGAAACAATAGTAAGAGTGGCTAACAATCACCAACGGCGACAAGCCAAAGCTGGCACCGAGGAGCAGGATTTGTGCGCCATAAGGGATCAGGCCTTGTACCACGCAGGAAAAGATATCCAACAAGCTGGCACTGCGTTTGGCCGGCACCGCGTGCTCACTGGCGATGTTTTTCGCCACTTGCCCAGAGACCACAATCGCAACCGTGTTGTTGGCGGTACACAAGTTAGAAAAAGACACTAACAAGGCGATACCAAATTCACTCGCGCGGGAGTGATGCGAGCCACGGTTTTTTTCAAACCGAGCGATCACCCGATTCACCGCCTGGGTCAAAAAGCTCAGCCCACCTTGGCAACGCATCAGCTCGGCGATCCCGCCAATCATCAGCGACAAGACAAAGATTTCTTGCATGCTGGCAAAACCTGCTTTGACCTCTTGGCTGAAGGTCAGCAACGTGAAGTCAGGGGTGCTCATTAACCCCACACACAGCGCCAAGGCAATCCCAGCGGTGAGCACCACAAACACGTTTAATCCCGCCAGCGCCAATACAATGATCGACAAATAGGGTAATACCGCCAGATAGTTAATGCTCCCTGGTGCGTCGACGGGTGCGCTTTGGTTGTTAAACACAAACAGAATAATCGCGGCGATTGCGGCGGGAATGGCTATCCCCACGTTCTCTTTGAACTTGTCACGCATGCTACAGCCTTGTGAGCGCGTCGCGGCGATGGTGGTGTCAGAGATAAAAGAAAGGTTATCACCAAACATCGCCCCGCTTAGCAGTACACCGGCCATCACCGCCGGTGCCTGCCCCGTGGCTGTCGCCATATTCAATGCAAAAGGCGCTAATGCGGCAATGGTGCCCATCGAGGTGCCCATTGCCGTAGAGATAAACGCCGCAATCACAAATAGTCCGGGTAAGATCAAGCTCTCTGGGATCAGGGTCAGTCCCAGATTGACCGTGGCCTCTACCCCACCCGTGGCATCGGCGACCGCGGAAAAAGCACCGGCGAGCAGATAAATTAAGCACATCGCAATAATGTCGCCGTGTCCCATACCGCGAATAAATTGTTCAATGGCGGTGTTCAGGCGCTCACGGCTCAAGCCAATGGCCAGGATCACTGCAGGCAGAATAGCGACGTGCGCAGGAAGCTGATAAAACGCGTAGTCCGCACCTTCTAGAGTAAAATACACCCCCGCTCCGATAAAAAGGGTTAAAAATAAAAGTAGCGGGAGAAGTGCGAGCGCCGAGGGCCGCGGTGCGGTGTTTGCTGATGTTGTCATGGCAGTTTTTGTAATACCTCTTTTAAAACTGTGATCAAGGTTACAGACCTCTAGCCGTCCAGTCAACAAATGGACGTCTAAACATCTAAATATCTTGATTGCTTGTCTAGATTGCTGACTCATTACTCAGCAACAGCTGACCTTCCCTTTTATCCTAGGAACCGCGCCCGTCACTGGCTGACCTATTGTGTTTCAATACAGACAAAAAAAGCTGCCATTTCGGCAGCTTTTTATGGGTATCGATCGACCGCTAATTAGCGGATATCAATCTCTTCAAAGTTTTTAATCACATCATCCAGCGCTTTCATTTGTGCGAGGAAAGGCTCGAGTTTATCTAGCGGCAGCGCTGACGGGCCATCACAACGGGCATTGTCTGGGTCTGGATGCGCTTCGATAAACAAACCGGCAATTTTAGTGCCTAAACCCGCACGGGCTAGATCAACCGTTTGCTGACGGCGGCCACCAGACGCCGCGCCTTGTGGATCACGACATTGCAGCGCGTGGGTGACATCAAAGATGATCGGGCTGCCGTTAGAGGCCTTTTTCATCACATCAAAGCCGAGCATATCCACCACCAAGTTATCGTAACCGTGGCAGCTACCACGCTCACACAAAATCACTTTTTCGTTGCCGCACTCGGCAAATTTGTCGACGATGTTGCCGACTTGGCCAGGGCTCATAAACTGGGGTTTTTTAAC
The DNA here is from genome assembly GCF_001722105.1 of Salinivibrio sp. SS3. Classification (NCBI taxonomy): domain Bacteria; kingdom Pseudomonadati; phylum Pseudomonadota; class Gammaproteobacteria; order Vibrionales; family Vibrionaceae; genus Salinivibrio; species Salinivibrio sp. SS3. Next base: position 68,878 of record NZ_MEBQ01000004.1, read on the forward strand.
GTTGATCACCGCATCGGTTTTGGCCATGGCTTCAACCAAGTCGGTTTGGCGCGCTAAGAAGGCGGGCAATTGGATCACATCTGCCACTTCCGCTACCGGTGCCGCTTGATATTGCTCGTGGATGTCAGTAATCACTTTGACGCCGAAGGTGCTTTTTAGCTCTTCAAAGATTTTGAGCCCCTCTTCCATGCCCGGGCCACGGTAAGAATGCACTGATGAGCGGTTCGCTTTGTCGAATGAAGCTTTGAAAACATAGGGAATGCCAAGCTTGTCGGTCACCTTGACGTAATGCTCACAAATTTGCATGGCCAAATCGCGTGATTCCAGCACGTTCATGCCAGCAAACAAGGTAAACGGGCGATCGTTGGCAACAGGGGTGTCACCAATGTGGACGGTTTTTTGCGTCATACAGGTATCCTTAGTCATGCGTGATCACGCATCAATGTAACGTCGGTTGCTCTTCGTTAAGCGCTTTTACTTGCATTTTTAGCAGCTCTGCTGCCGGATCATCCGGGCATTGCTCAATAAAATACTCGTAATCAGTCGCCGCCACACGATCGCAATCCAGTTGTTGGAAAATATAGCCGCGGTCGCGAATCTCGTAAGGATCATCAGGGCTAAAGGTTAGCGCCAGTTCACTACAACGCAGCGCCATGGCGTATTTTTCTTCCCGTAATAGCGCACTTTTCGCCACAGTAAGCCAACGACCGATAATGGTGGGGTTGTCACTTGGCTGCAAGTGCGACGCTTCAAGCTCGGCAAGTGGGCCTTGGCTTCCTTTGAGCCAGCCACGCAAAATGCGCTCGTTAACCCGTTCGCCGTTAAACGGGTTGATGAAAACGGGGGCGTCCTCTAACTCATCAATACGCAGCACCAGCTGGCTGGGGAACGCCATTGGCTTAACCGGCAGCGACAAGCGCTCGCACAAGTATAAGAAGACAGCGCCCAATGAAGCTGGGATCCCAGTTTTACGCTCTAACACCTTATTAATAAAGACATTATCCGATGAAAAGCACTGCTCGATGTCGCCTTTAAATTGCCACTGGTGATAAAAAAGACGACACAGGCCATCCAGTCGTAATGCCATATCGGGCTCGGCGCCAAGCTGGTGCTCGGCTTCGTCGGCAAGGCGATCCAGCGACGCTTTAATCTGATGCACATCGACTGACGAGTCGATGGCATGGTTCAGGGTCGCCGCCCCCTCTGCCAGTGTGAGCGTGTCTAATTGTTGATCGGTTAATGGCATCATGTTTATCCCATTACGTGAGGAACTTTGAGTAATGCAAGGTTCGCCGCGGCATAGGCCCACCCCAATGCGCCTAGAAAGGCCACAGTGCGGAACAGTTTGCCTCGGCTGTAGTGCAAGGCGACAAAGCCCAAGGCAATGTAAGCTAAGACACAGGTCAGCTTTTCTGTCAGCCACGCGCCGGATTCGGTGAAAGGAATAAACCCGGTCACAAAAATCAGCGCCACACCGGTGCTTAGTAATAGGGTATCGACCACATGCGGGGTGACCTTGACCCATTTTTTATTCATCATCTCACTGCCACGCATCACCCAGACAAATCGGATAACGAATAACGAAAGGCTTAACACCACGGTAAGTAAGTGGGTGTGCTTAAGAGCCATGTAGATCATAACGATTCCTGCTTCCTATCAGTGTCAGTTAAAGTCGCTGTGCCAAGGTGATTCTATCGAGCCCAGCGTAATCTTGTTGGGTTTTGGCATCGGGCCAGCCGGCGTCTTTCCATGCCGCCCGGACCGCTTCGCCTTGGTTATAACCATGCTCGACCATCAACCAGCCCCCATCGACCAGATACGTGGGCGCGGTTTGGCCGATGTGACGAATCGCGGCTAAGCCACTTTCTTCGGCGACCAAAGCACTGGCGGGTTCAAAGCGGACATCGCCTTGCTGAAGGTGTGGATCATCGCCGTCAATATACGGTGGGTTACTCACAATCACCTCAAACCGATTCATATCACTGAGTGCGCTGAACCAGTCGCTTTGAATAAAGTGGGCGTTTGAGAGGTGGTTGTCGTGCGCATTTCGGCTTGCTAAGGCAACCGCTTCAGGCATCAGGTCAATCCCCACAACGGTGACATCAGGCCGCTCGCTGGCAATGGCTAAAGCCACAGCCCCCGTTCCGGTGCCTAAATCCAGCACACGGCAAGGCGTGGCAGGCAACACGGCCAGCGCTTGTTCCACCAGCAGCTCGGTTTCAGGACGCGGGATTAAAGTGGTCGGTGACACATTGAGTCGTAGCGTCCAAAAATCGCGGTAACCCAAAATATACGCCACGGGCTCGCCTTGTAGACGACGAGCAAACAACTGACGAAATTGCGCTAATTGTGCGGCGGTGAGTTTGCGCTCTGGCCAAGTGTAAAGATAACTGCTTGGTTGTCCTAACACATGGCAGAGCAACGCCCTAACGTCGACGCCTGCAGCGCCGCCCGATAAAGCGGTCAGCTCTGTGGTGCTATCGGCCAGTAATGCGCTGATCGTCGCTGTCATTATTGCTGCTCAGACAAGGCGGCAAGTTGGTCGGCTTGGTGCTCTTGAATCACCGGGTCGACCAAGCTATCCAGGTCACCTTGCATGACATCGTCGAGACGATACAAGGTCAGGTTGATTCGGTGATCCGATACCCGCCCTTGCGGATAATTGTAGGTGCGAATACGGTCTGAGCGATCACCCGAGCCTAACAGGTTACGGCGCGTTGACGCTTCTTCTGCGGCGCGCTTTTCTTCTTCCGCTTTAATCAAGCGTGCTGCCAGTACCGACATCGCTTTGGCGCGGTTTTTGTGTTGTGAGCGCTCATCCTGACATTCCACCACAGTGCCAGTCGGCAAGTGGGTAATACGGATGGCAGAATCTGTGGTGTTGACGTGCTGACCACCGGCACCGGATGCACGGAAGGTATCAACTTTCAGATCAGCTGGGTTAATCTCTGGCGCTTCCGCTTCTGGGATTTCTGGCAAAATCGCCACAGTACAGGCCGAGGTATGCACGCGCCCTTGTGATTCTGTTGCGGGCACGCGCTGAACGCGATGGCCGCCAGATTCAAACTTGAGCACACCATACGCACCTTCTCCGGCAACACGGGCAATCACTTCTTTAAAGCCGCCGTGCTCCCCTTCACTGGCACTGATGATTTCTAACTTCCAGCCGCGCTGCTCAGCATAACGGCTATACATGCGGAATAAATCCCCGGCAAAAATCCCGGCTTCATCCCCACCGGCACCGGCGCGAATTTCTAGGAAGCAATTGCGATCATCGTTCGGATCTTTCGGCAATAGCAAAATCTGGAGCTGATCGGTCAGTGACTCAATGGTTTGTTCAGCCTGCGCGACTTCCTCTTGCGCCATTTCACGCATCTCTGCGTCATCTTCGTTGGCCATCTCTTGGGCAGCCGCCAAGTCTTCTTGCGCTTGCTTGAACTCAGTAAAGCACTTGATCACCTCTTCCAGCTGCGAATACTCTTTCGACAACGCGCGGAATTTGTTCTGATCATTAATGATATCTGGGGTGCCGAGCAGGTGCTGAACTTCTTCGTAACGCTCAGATAGCGACTCTAGCTTGGCTAATATTGATGCTTTCATATATCTCTTCGTTAGTTGTCACTGTCCAGCCCCAAACAAACACGCATCACCGCCAGTTTATCCGGCTCACCATTTTGTGCAGCTTGCTGCATCGCCTGCGTGGGGGGGTGGATCAGTTTATTGGTCAGGCGGTTACTCAGCTGGCGTAATACGCTTTCTGCGTCAGCACCATTGGCTAGAGCCTGAATACTTTGCTCCAATTCCGCCTGTTTAATGTGTTCAGACTGTGTGCGGTACTGCTTGATACTGTCTACCGCTTCGCGTGAGCGCAGCCAGCGCATAAAATCAGCACTTTCTTCGGTCACAATCGCTTCGGCTTGAATCGCCGCTAACTTTCGCTGCTCGCGGTTGTGCTCCACAATCGACTGTAAGTCATCCACGCTGTATAGGTACGCATCCGCGAGACTGCCCACGTTTTCATCAATGTCACGCGGGACAGCAATATCAATCAGCAACATGGGTTGATGACGCCGCTGTTTCAAGGCTTTTTCGACCATCGCCTTTTCAATCAATGGCATGGGCGCGGCGGTCGAGCTAATCACGATGTCGGCCTGGCAGAGTTGCTCTGGAAGCGCCTCAAGCCCCGACACCTTGGCGTCAAATTGTTCGGCAAGTGCCTGCGCGCGTGATTGTGTGCGGTTAGCAAATATAATTTGACTGCATTGATGCTCTTTTAAATGCCTGGCCACCAGCTCAATGGTCTCGCCGGCACCCACTAGCAAGGTTGTCACGTCCGATAACGACTCAAAAATTTGGCGCGCCAATGTGCAAGCGGCAAAAGCCACTGATACCGCATTGCCGCCAATCTCGGTCTCGGTGCGGATCCGCTTCGCCACCGCAAAGGTTTTATGAAACAATTTCTCCAATGAGCCAGAAATCATTCCCGCTTTCCCGGCACTGGCGTACGCTTGCTTGACCTGCCCCAATATTTGCGGCTCGCCTAACACCAAGGAGTCTAACCCGCACGCGACCCGCATCAGGTGCTTCACCGCAGATTGCTCTTCATGGTAATAAATGCTGGCCATCAGGCTATCGCTACTGAGCTGATGAAAACGCGTTAGCCATTCCACCAATACCCCAACACCCGGCTGATTTAGCTCCGCATAAATCTCAGTGCGGTTGCAGGTTGAAACGATCACGCAACTGCGCACCTGTGGATGCTCGGAAAGCTGCCCTAACGCCTGCTCAAGTTGTTGCGGCGAAAAGGCGACCTTTTCCCGCAGCTCGACGGGGGCCGTTTTGTGATTAATTCCGAGAACTAACAGGCTCATGAAGCGTTGTTACCGACAGCACCAGTAAGGATTGGAGCGGAGGATTTTACTTGATGCCCCCCGCGAATTAAAGCGAACATTGTATCGCAGCATTCTCGTGGCACGGAAATGTGAAGCCTCGCGAAATCGATGTAAAGGTATACAACAGCTAACATGCCTTTATTTCCTCCACACAACCAAGCGCTTGACTGGCTTCTCTCCGTCCGGCGCTTGTGGCAAAGTAGCGTTACACAGCGATTGGAGTCGGCGAACGACAACAAGCGGTCGGTTGACGAAAACAAAAAGGATACTCGGTTTGATGTTCTCCTCTATACGCGTGAGCGTCTTGGCACTGTTTTTAATGCTACTTGCGGGGTGTGCCACTGCCCCAGCCCCCACGACTGAGTGGCAGAGTCATCGCGACGCCTTGGCATCGGTGGATAGCTACACCGCACGGGGTAAGGTCGCGTTTATTGCCCCGAGCACGCGTTTTTCTGCCAATTTGTACTGGCGGTATTCGCCCGCCCAATCTCAACTGCGGCTCACCAACTTTCTCGGCACCACCTTGCTGTCGTTAACCATGAATGAACAAGGTGCGGTCTTAATTGATGACCAAGGTGAGCGCTATCAAGATACCGACCCGGCCCGTTTGGTCGCCTATTTGACTGGTGCACACTTACCTGTCGACGCGCTTGCCCCTTGGCTCATTGGACTACCACGCGCACAAGATAGTTTTTCGCTAGGGCCAGATAACCGTGTTGCGACCCTCAACGGGGCGCAAGGCTGGGACATTGACTATCAAGACTACAGCGCTGACACGCAGCCTGCGCTCCCCACACGTATTACCCTGACCCGAGACCAGCAAACCGTTAAATTGATGATTTCTGATTGGACGCTCGATAATGACTGAACCCACCTTTTGGCCCGCGCCTGCCAAACTTAACTTATTTCTCTACATCACCGGCCGTCGCGACAATGGCTATCATGAGCTGCAAACCCTGTTTCAGTTTCTCGACCATGGCGACACATTGGCTATTACGCCGAACGCGAGTGGTAAGATCAGCCTCAGCCCCGTGATAGAGGGGGTGAGTGAAAATGACAACTTGATTGTCAAAGCCGCAAAAGCGTTGCAGCAGCATACAGGATGCCAACAAGGCGCGCACATCGATGTGGAAAAACGTCTCCCCATGGGCGGCGGTCTGGGCGGTGGGTCATCCGATGCGGCCACCACGCTGGTTGCACTCAATCATTTGTGGCAAACCCAAGTAAGCCAACAAACGCTGGCGCAACTCGGCCTGACGCTAGGTGCCGATGTGCCGATTTTCATTTATGGGCAGGCGGCAGTCGCAGAAGGCATTGGAGAAGTCTTTACGCCCGTTGCGCCACGCGAGAAATACTACTTGGTGGTGAAGCCTGACGTGTCTATTTCCACCGCTGCCATTTTCACTCACCCTCAGTTGCAACGAAACACGCCAAAGCGCACAGTTTCTGCGCTTATGGCACAAAAATACGAAAACGATTGCGAAAAGATAGCCCGTAAACAATTCCCCGAGGTTGATAAGGCTGTTTCGTGGCTGCTAGAATACGCGCCGTCTAGGATGACTGGGACAGGCGCGTGCGTGTTTGCCGAGTTTGACACTGCACAAGATGCCCAGGCCACACTCGACACTATGCCTAACTGGCTGACAGGGTTTGTTGCACGTGGGTTGAATCGTTCACCCCTACTTGATGCGCTGCAGCAACAAACCGTCGGTCAGTGACTACTAAATGGATGCAACCCGAGGTTTCCACCGTGCCTGATATGAAGCTGTTCGCTGGTAACGCGACACCCGTTCTCGCCCAACGTATCGCAAACCGTCTTTACATGTCACTGGGTGACGCCACTGTAGGCCGTTTTTCTGACGGTGAAGTGTGCGTTCAGATTAACGAGAATGTGCGCGGTAGTGACGTGTTCGTCCTCCAGTCCACCTGCGCCCCGACCAATGACAACTTAATGGAACTGGTCGTCATGATAGACGCGTTTCGACGTGCATCGGCTGGCCGCATAACCGCTGTTATCCCCTACTTTGGTTATGCTCGTCAAGATCGCCGCGTCCGCTCCTCTCGTGTTCCTATCACCGCAAAAGTCATTGCAGATTTCCTTTCTAACGTGGGTGTTGACCGCGTCCTGACCGTTGATCTCCACGCTGAACAAATCCAAGGCTTCTTCGACGTGCCGGTCGATAACATCTTTGGTACCCCTGTTCTGCTTGAAGACATGCTGGCGAAGAACCTGGAAGACCCTGTGGTTGTGTCTCCTGACATTGGCGGCGTGGTCCGCGCGCGTGCCACTGCGAAGCTGCTGGATGACACTGACATCGCGATTATCGATAAGCGCCGTCCACGTGCCAACGTCTCACAGGTTATGCACTTGATTGGCGATGTTGAAGGGCGTGACTGCATCATCGTTGATGACATGATTGATACCGGTGGCACCCTGTGTAAAGCGGCCGAAGCGTTGAAAAACCGCGGCGCTAAGCGCGTCTTCGCTTACGCGACTCACCCCGTTTTCTCTGGCGATGCTCCGAAGAATATCGCTGAGTCTGTGATTGATGAAATCGTGGTGACGGACTCTACCCCACTGAGCGCCGAGATCCAGGCCACTGGCCGCGTATCGCAATTAACGCTCTCTGGCATGCTGGCCGAAGCGATTCGCCGTATCAGCAACGAAGAGTCTATCTCTGCGATGTTTAACTCGTAAGTTAGCCGCCAGGCATTGAGTTAGCCACAGCAACCGCGCCTAAGCGCCCTGCCTTTGTGCAGGGTGTTTTTTTATCGGCCATTTACCGGTGCTGGCTCGACCCTTTAGTCACAACAATGGTAGGATATGTCGCCTTTTTGCGTGGGCGCGATGCTCACCGGCTACGATGAGTAGACAGATAGCGAGAAACGTTGTGAGTAATCAGATCCGCTTACTAGTTGGATTGGCCAATCCAGGGCCAGAATATGCCCAAACACGCCACAACGCGGGCGCTTGGGTCGTGCAAGAGCTTGCGCGGATCCACAATGCACCGTTAAAAGAAGAAAAAAAATTCTTTGGTTTGACGGGCCGTATCAATGTCCACGGGCAAGATCTGCGTTTGTTGATCCCAACCACGTACATGAATTTGTCCGGGAAGGCCGTGCAAGCACTGGCGAACTTTTACAATATTCCCGTCGACGCCATCATGGTGGCGCATGACGAACTAGACTTACCACCCGGTGTGGCCAAGTTTAAACAAGGTGGTGGGCACGGTGGCCATAATGGCCTGCGTGACATCATCAGCAAACTGGCAAATGATAAATCATTTTATCGACTTCGGATTGGTGTTGGCCATCCGGGTCACAAGGATAAGGTGGCGGGATATGTGCTTACCAAAGCCCCCGCCAATGAGCAGAGTCTGTTAGAACAGGCCACTGATGAGGCGGTTCGCAGCCTTGAAATACTGCTCAAAGACGATCTTGCTAAAGCGCAAAATCGTTTACATACCTTCAAAGCACAGTAATTTTGATTAAAGGGTTACCATCTCATGGGTTTTAAATGTGGCATCGTGGGCCTACCAAACGTAGGTAAATCCACACTATTTAACGCACTGACCAAAGCGGGCATTGACGCCGCTAACTTTCCATTTTGTACCATCGAGCCAAACACGGGCGTGGTGCCTGTGCCTGACCTACGCTTGGATGCGTTAGCCAAGATTGTGAACCCACAAAAAGTGCTACCGACCACCATGGAGTTTGTCGATATCGCCGGTTTGGTCGCAGGTGCGTCACGCGGTGAAGGCCTGGGTAACAAATTCCTGGCCAACATTCGTGAAACCGACGCCATTGGCCATGTGGTGCGCTGTTTTGAAAATGACAATATTGTCCATGTGTCGGGCAAAGTCGATCCTGCTGATGACATTGCCGTGATTAACACCGAACTGGCGCTCGCCGATTTGGAAAGCTGTGAGCGCGCGATGCAGCGCAACGCCAAAAAAGCCAAAGGCGGCGACAAAGACGCCAAGTTTGAGCTGACGGTATTGGAAAAACTGCTGCCTGTACTAGAAGAAGGCAACATGTTGCGCTCGGTCGAGTTGAGCAAAGAAGAAGAAGCGGCGGTGCAATACCTCAACTTCTTGACGCTCAAGCCCACCATGTACATTGCCAACGTCAACGACGATGGCTTTGAAAACAACCCGTACTTGGACCAAGTCCGCGACATCGCCGCTAAAGAAGGCGCGACCGTGGTGGCTGTGTGTGCGGAAATTGAAGGCGAAATTGCCGAGCTGGACGCCGAAGAAGCGGCCGCGTTCTTAGATGAAATGGGTCTAGAAGAGCCGGGCCTAAACCGCGTTATTCGCGCCGGTTACGAGCTGCTTACCTTGCATACCTATTTCACCGCAGGGGTGAAAGAAGTGCGTGCTTGGACGGTGCCGATCGGCTCTACCGCGCCACAGGCGGCAGGTAAAATCCACACCGACTTTGAAAAAGGCTTTATCCGCGCCGAAGTGGTTGGCTATGATGATTACATTGCTAACAATGGCGAAAGCGGTGCCAAAGATGCCGGTAAGTGGCGCCTGGAAGGCAAAGAGTACATTGTTAAAGACGGCGATGTCATTCACTTCCGTTTCAACGTTTAACGCGCAAGCGTTAAGCCCCTCTGGGTGTGTTGTCGAGACCCCACCCTATTGATTTTGAGCCAGCCTGCGGGCTGGCTTTTTTTTATTTGAATCGCGCTAACCTCAGGCTAAGCGTTAGTCTTGGACGCATATTGTTGACAAAAACCGCACAAACTGGTGAATAATGCAGCCAACGAGATGAAAATCATAAAAAAATGGCCAGCCATACTTGACGCTCTAGCTCTCGATCCGCATAATCCGTTCCGTCTTAAGGCTTTCGCCTTACAGCGTGGCTACGTAGCTCAGTTGGTTAGAGCACATCACTCATAATGATGGGGTCACAGGTTCGAATCCCGTCGTAGCCACCATTTATTTTTGTAATTTGGCAGCGTTTTTATTGCCGAGTTACCCACCTTTTGCGGAGGTGGCGGAATTGGTAGACGCGCTAGCTTCAGGTGCTAGTGTCCGAAAGGACGTGAGGGTTCAAGTCCCTCTCTCCGCACCAAGTTAGGCAACGCCTACTGGGGTATCGCCAAGCGGTAAGGCAACGGGTTTTGATCTCGTCATTCCCAGGTTCGAATCCTGGTACCCCAGCCATATTAAAAAGCCCACACCTTGTGGGCTTTTTGCGTTTGGGCGTTCATGTTTACCGCATCGGTTAAACCACAATCCCCAGCTTGGCGAGTTCTGCGCGACCTTGCTGTGCATCGGTAAAAGGGATGCCCGCCATGCCTAGCGCTTTCGCGCCTTCGACGTTCGCGACTTTGTCATCCAAAAACACGCAAGAAGCTGGGTCGAGATGGTAATCATCCAACAAGCGTTGATAGATGGCGGGCTCGGGTTTCAAACAGCCCACTTCCGCTGACACAATCGCACCATCAAACAGTGACCAAAACGTATAGCGCTGTTTTAAGAACGCCACGATTTCGCGCACATTATCGGTTAACGCATAAACCCCGTATCCGGCCTCTTTGGCCGAGCGAAGCAAATCAACACTGCCGTAAAGACAAATCTGAGTCTGTTTGATGTAATAAAACAGCGCCTCAAGCTGCGCGGGGCTTAGCGCCGTGTCATCGGCAAAACGCTGCTTGGCTTGCGCCTCGGTGAGCCTGCCACGGTTCAGCGCTTGCCAGGTATCGCTCTGAAAGATTTGATTGGCATGCGCGTGGGCATCCGCCGCGTCCCCTAAGGTTAAGCGGATAATTTCTTCTGGTGACCAACGCACGATCACATTGCCAATATCAAAAATAATGTTCTGGTAGTTAGCCATATCACGTCCTTGTTATTGTCACCAAGACTATAGCCCAAGTGCATATTTCAACACCTGCTTTTTCACCGGGCCACTGTGTTCAGCCAGTTTAAACACTGCATTACGTGCCAGTTTTAAAGGCGTCACTTGGTTACTGAACACGGCATAAAACACATCCATCCCGGTTTGCATCATCATGTTATCCGTACGGCGTGCCTTTTCGTATGCCTTTAACGTTGACTCCGCTTGCCATTGTGCGCCCGCATCGGCACAGGCATCCAGCAGTGCAGCGACGTCTTTAAAGCCTAAGTTCACCCCTTGCCCTGCCAGCGGGTTAATGGTGTGGGCGGCATCACCAATCACTACGACCCCATTACGATGGTACTGCTGAGCATGACGGCGTGTCAGTGGAAACGCGCCCCAGTTGATGGGGGTGACGTCGCCCACTTGTGGTGGGAAATGGCTCACGATCTCAGCTTTGAGCTGTTCGGCATTGAGCTGACACAACTGTTGAATTCTCGCTGGGCTGTCATACCACACTAGCGAGGCATTGTGGCCACAAAGCGGCAACAGCGAGCGTGGTCCGGAGGGGAAAAACTGCTGCCAGGTAATGTCTTGTTGGGGCGCAGCGGTTTCGACATGGATGAGCATGCAATGCTGACGATAATCCCAGCTAGTGAGGCCGATTTGCGCGTAGTCTCGCACTTTGGAATGGGCACCATCCGCGCCGATAAGCCAAGGGGCACTCAGGGTGTCACCACTGTCTAATTGGACTTGATGCAGCTCGCCCGCCTGCGTCATACCCGTGATCGAGGCCGGTGAGACGAGGTGCAAATTGTCAAAACGAGCAAACTGTTGCCACAGACCAAGTTGAATCAAGCGGTTCTCGACCATATATCCTAATTGTGGCAAGTCGAGTTGGTCAGCACTGAAACACACACGGCTGTCTTCCGCTTCCCAGGTTTCTAGGCGGCGATACGGGCAAACACGCATGGCTTCAACACTGGCCCACGCACCGAGATCCTTGAGCAAGCTCACCGATGCCTGAGAAATCGCCGAAACGCGCAAATCCATCGGTTGTGAAGGTTCAAAAGGCTCAGGGGGCTGGCGCTCAATTAACGCCACCTGGCGACCTTGGCGAGCAAGCCCAAGTGCCGCCGCTGCGCCAACCATGCCACCGCCGACTATAATAACTTCAAATTGATTCATGACCGTCTCTTTGTGCCGTTGATGCAAGCATTCTACTGAAGGTAAACGAGAATTCGATATCAATCCGATCAAAGTGAGGGCAAATTCGCTTTTCCGAGCGGGCCTTTGTCGCGTCCGCTCAAACGTTTAGCCGGATCGACGTGATTTCTCCGAACCTGTGATCTGGTCAGCGATATTGGAAAGCAGTACAATACGCGGCTTGCCAAGCTGATTGACTGATTAAAAACCATACAGCTTGAAAGGGTAATGTCGTCCATAAGATTAACAATGAGCGTGAAGTTACATGGCTAAGAAACTGCTGATCAAAACCTGGGGTTGCCAAATGAATGAGTATGACTCATCCAAAATGGCAGATCTGCTCAATTCTGCCGGTGGCTATGAGCTGACCGAACAACCAGAAGACGCAGACGTTCTCCTTCTCAATACTTGCTCGATTCGAGAAAAGGCACAAGAAAAGGTATTCCATCAACTCGGGCGTTGGAAAACCCTCAAAGACAAAAACCCAGAGCTGGTGATCGGTGTCGGTGGCTGTGTGGCAACTCAAGAAGGCGACCATATTCGTGAGCGTGCGCCTTATGTGGATGTGATTTTTGGCCCGCAGACCTTGCACCGCCTGCCAGAGATGATCAAGCAGTCACGCTCGGATCATGCGCCAGTGATGGACATTACCTTCCCAGAGATCGAAAAATTCGATCGTCTGCCTGAGCCTCGTGCAGAAGGGCCGACCGCCTTTGTCTCGATCATGGAAGGCTGTTCCAAATACTGTACGTTCTGCGTGGTGCCTTACACCCGTGGCGAAGAAGTCAGCCGCCCGCTGGATGACGTATTGTTCGAAATTGCACAGCTGGCTGAACAAGGTGTGCGTGAAGTGAACCTGTTGGGACAAAACGTGAACGCCTACCGTGGCGACACCCATGACGGTGATGTATGCACGTTTGCAGAGTTGCTGCGTTATGTCGCGGCGATTGATGGTATTGACCGTATCCGTTACACCACCAGCCATCCGGTTGAATTTACCGATGATATCATTGAGGTGTATCGTGATACCCCTGAGGTTGCAAGTTTCTTGCACCTGCCGGTACAAAGCGGCTCAGATCGGATTTTGACCATGATGAAACGCCCGCACACGGCGATTGAGTACAAATCAAAAATCCGTAAGTTGCGTCAGGTGCGTCCGGATATCACCATCAGCTCTGACTTTATCGTGGGCTTCCCGGGGGAAACCGAGCAAGATTTTGAAGCGACCATGAAATTGATTAAAGATGTCGATTTCGATATGAGCTTTAGCTTTGTTTACTCGTCTCGTCCAGGCACGCCGGCTGCCGATATGCCAGACGATACCCCGGAGCAAGTGAAAAAAGAGCGTTTATACCGCTTGCAACAACAAGTGAACAGCCAGGCTATGCGCTATTCGCGCATGATGCTGGATACCGAACAACGTATCTTGGTTGAAGGCCCATCACGCAAAAATCTGATGGAGTTGCGTGGTCGTACCGAGAACAACCGAGTAGTCAACTTTGAAGGCTCTGTCGATTTGATTGGCCAATTTGTTGACGTCAAAATAACTGAAGTGATGCCAAACTCGCTGCGCGGCGAGCTGGTTCGTACCGAAAAAGATATGGACTTGCGTGTCGCCGTCTCGCCAACCGAAATCATGGCGAAGACGCGCAACGAAAACGAGCTTGGTGTTGGTGTTTTCACGCCATAACGCGTTCATCAATTCAACGGCGCCGGGTAACCGGCGCCGAAAGCGAGGATAATCTTGTCTAAAATCATCTCTCTTGACCTGAACCTAGAACCTGCCGACAACACCCGTCTTGCCAACTTATGTGGCCCGTTTGACGATAATATCAAACAGCTTGAGCGCCGCTTGGGTGTGGAAATTAGCCACCGCCATAATGCATTTACTGTGATGGGCAAACCCCATACAGCCAATGCCGCGGTCGATATTTTAAAGCGCTTATACGTCGACACTGCCCCTGTGCGTGGTAGCTCTCCAGACATTGAGCCCGAAGCGATTCATTTGGCGATCAAAGAGTCGGGCGTGTTGGAGCAAAACACCGAGTCGAGCATTCCTTACGGTAAAGAAATCAACATCAAGACCAAAAAAGGGGTGATCAAACCGCGTACGCCCAACCAAGCGCAGTACATCGCCAACATGGTCAATCATGATATCACCTTTGGTATCGGCCCTGCGGGGACGGGTAAAACCTACCTTGCTGTTGCGGCGGCGGTGGATGCGCTTGAGCGTCAAGAGATCCGTCGTATCCTCCTGACGCGTCCTGCGGTTGAAGCCGGTGAAAAGCTGGGCTTTTTGCCCGGTGACTTAAGCCAAAAGGTCGACCCCTACTTGCGTCCCCTTTACGATGCGCTCTTTGAAATGCTCGGCTTTGAACGGGTGGAGAAATTGATCGATCGTAACGTGATCGAGGTGGCACCTCTTGCTTATATGCGTGGCCGAACCTTGAACGATGCCTTTATTATCTTGGATGAGAGCCAGAACACTACAGTCGAGCAGATGAAGATGTTCTTGACGCGGATTGGCTTTAATTCACGGGCCGTGATCACCGGTGACGTGACTCAGGTCGACTTACCGCGCAATGCGCGCTCAGGCCTGCGCCATGCGATTGAGGTACTCGCGGACGTGAACGAAATTAGCTTCCACTTTTTCCAAGCAGATGATGTCGTCCGCCACCATGTGGTCACCCGCATTGTTCAAGCCTACGATAAGTGGGAAGCGGAAGACGCCAAAGCGCGAAAAGAAGCCGAGGCACGTCGTCGAGAAGCGCGTGAAGCCCAGCAAGTGGCTGCGCAGCCTGCCACCACTGACTCACAGGATCCGTCATGAGCTACTATGTCGATGTGCAAATTGCCTGTGAGAACGAACAAGGCTTGCCCAGTGACGATCAGCTCCAAGCTTGGTTTGAACAGGCCGTGCGCACCGCTCGGCCCCAAGCAGAAGTGACGATACGCATCGTCGATGAGGGCGAGAGCCAAAGCCTTAATCGCGATTATCGCGGCAAAGATAAACCCACAAATGTGTTATCTTTTCCGTTTGATGCCCCCCCTGGGGTGGAGATTGATTTACTCGGTGATTTGGTCGTGTGTCGCCAAGTTGTTGAACAAGAAGCACAACAACAAGGCAAAGCACTGATGGATCATTGGGCACATATGGTTGTCCATGGTAGCTTACACCTACTGGGTTACGACCATATTGAGGATGATGAAGCCGAGCAAATGGAGGCGCTGGAGCGAGAGCTTCTCGCCGCTATGGGGGTCAGTGACCCTTATGCTAACGACTTCATCGAGCGTTAACCAACTGAATGAAATTGAATGAACGACGATAATTCGCAAAACTCAGACGGTCCGAGTAGGAAGACCTTCTTCGAGCGGCTGGGTCAGTTTTTCCAAGCTGACCCAAAAGACAGACAAGAACTGGTGGACTTGTTTCGAGACTCAGAGCAAAACGCCCTGATCGATCATGACACTCGGGACATGCTGGAAGGTGTAATGCAAATCTCTGACATGCGTGTGAGAGATATCATGATACCCCGTTCGCAGATGGTAATCGTTGAACGATCGCAGTCATTGGAAGCGATCATTAATATTATTATTGATGCCCAACACTCTCGTTATCCTGTGATCAGCGATGACAAAGACCATGTTGAAGGCATTTTGCTTGCGAAAGATTTGTTGCGCTACCTGCGCCCAGATGCCGAAGACTTTGACATCGAAAAAGTGTTACGCCCCGTGGTGGTGGTACCTGAGAGTAAACGCGTGGATCGTTTGCTCAAAGAGTTCCAAGAAGAGCGCTATCACATGGCGATTGTCATTGACGAGTTTGGGGGCGTGTCAGGGGTTGTGACCATTGAAGACATTCTCGAAGAGATCGTCGGTGAGATCGAAGACGAGTACGACGACGAAGACGAGCAGGAAATTCGCCAGCTCAGCCGTCATACATTCTCGGTCAAAGCCCTGACGACCCTGGAAGACTTTAATGAGCATTTCGGTGCTCAATTCCAAGACGATGTGGTAGACACCATCGGTGGTCTGGTGATGACCAGCTTTGGCCATCTCCCTGATCGCGGTGAAGAAGTCGACATTGGTGATTATCACTTTAAAGTGACGGCCGCCGATAGTCGTCGTATCATTCAGCTACAAGTCACTATCCCAGACAGTAGCGAAGTTAACAGTGAAAACGCCTAACCGTTTATACCAAAGCGGGCAGTCATTACTGGCTGCCGCTTTTGGTGCCTCCGCCACCCTCGCCTTTTCTCCCTTCTCGTACTGGCCATTGATGCTGGTTGCCTTGTGGGGCTTATTCACTCTGCTACAAAACGCCTCGCCCAAGCGCAGTGCGTGGTTGGGGTTTTGCTGGGGACTGGGCCAATTTACCACCGGCGTTAGCTGGGTTTACGTCAGCATCGATCATTTTGGTGGCATGCCTGCCATCGCCGGCTTGTCGTTGATGGCACTGCTGATTGCTTATCTCTCCCTCTACCCGGCGTTATTTAGCGCATTGGTCAACAAGCTGTCCATTCGTCAGCCCGGTATCAAGTGGTTAATCCTCGCCCCCGCCTTATGGCTGGTGATTGATTGGCTTCGAGGCTGGGTGTTTACCGGCTTTCCTTGGTTATGGCCTGGCTACAGCCAAATCGACAGCCCACTGGCTGGCATTGCTCCTGTGCTCGGGGTACAGGGGATCACGCTTGTCTTGGCTATACTGGCTGGCCTGCTCGCACTCATCACGCCTCGCTGGGGTCATTGGCAAGGACAAGCACGTTATGGTGCGGTCGCCGCGGGGTTAGGGCTGGTCGCGGTCAGCTATGGCCTCGGCAGCATTAACTGGGTAACAAAAACCGACCAACAACAGCAAATTTCGTTAATTCAAGGCAATGTGCCGCAAGCGCTGAAATGGCGCCCCGATCAGCGCTGGCCGACGCTAATGAAGTACTTGGATTTAACCCGCCAGCATTGGGACAGTGATGTCATTATTTGGCCAGAGGCCGCCGTTCCCGCTCTAGAGCGCGAACTGCCCCGTTTTTTCTCCCAGCTTGATCAAGCCGCCAAGCATAATCAAACCACGGTGATCACTGGCGCGCTCGACCAAAATGAGCAGGGCGCGTACTTTAACAATGTACTGGCACTGGGCGCAGGGACGCCAGCGTATCGCTATCCGGCCCCCACCCAATACAGCAAGCATCACTTGCTACCGTTTGGCGAGTTTGTGCCCTTTGAGGGGCTATTACGCCCGCTCGCGCCGCTGTTTAACCTGCCAATGTCATCATTTTCACCAGGTGAGCCGGTTCAGCCCGCCCTGCCCGCCAACGGCTGGGACTACATTACCGCGCTTTGCTATGAAATAGCCTTTCCCGCGCAAATCCGCGACAACTTGAACGCGGACAGCGACGCAATTATTACGCTATCGAATGATGCGTGGTTTGGTCGCTCAATTGGCCCTTGGCAACACCTTGAAATTGCTCGAATGCGCGCACTTGAATTTGGCCTACCAGTAATACGGGCCACCAACAACGGTGTCACGGCCTTGGTGGATGAGCACGGCAAGCTTGAAGCGACGCTGCCTCAGTTTGAAACCCAGGTGCTGACCACGCAGATAACCGGGACGGAAGGCATCACGCCTTACCGCCAATGGGGCAATACGCCGCTGTGGCTTTGGGTCATGATCAGTGGCTGTTTGGGCGTAATGGTTTGGCGTCGCGATACCCGTAAACCAAGTAAAATCTCAACAAACCTCTGACATTGCCAGCAAGAGACTGACGTAACCTGATTGTGCTTTTGGTCATTTAGATTAACGCCATAAGGAGATAACCATGTTACGTCGTTCTCATCGCTGGTTTGCATTGGTCATTGTCGCACTGACGGCATTGACCGGTTGCGCGACCAGCTCGCAGCAAGACCAGGTGCGTCAAGCCAACCTCGCACGCGAACAATTTAAGCAGTACCCACAAACCCAACCTTTTTTTGATAACGCCTACGGCTATGCCGTCTTTCCTTCTGTCGGCAAAGGGGGTTTTTGGGTAGGTGGTGCCTATGGTAAGGGCGTCGTTTATCGTCAAGATGCGCCGGTCAGTGCCGCGGCGCTCAAACAGGTATCGGTCGGGCTGACCTTTGGTGGCCAAGCATTCAGTGAAATTGTTTTCTTTAAAGACAAACCAGCGTATGACCGCTTTATGCAAGGTCAAGTGGAGCTTGGCGCGCAAGCGTCTGCCACCGCATTGACCGAGGGGGCATCGGCGCAAACCGGTACCTCTGGCACCTCAGCCTCCGCCAGTAACCGTCAGTCGAAAGCCTATTACGTCAATGGGCTGACTGTCTTTACCCATGCAAAGGGAGGACTGATGGTAGAAGCCGCCCTCGCCGGTCAACAATTTACTCCTACTAACTGGTAGTCACTGACGCGTACAGAGCGTAAAACGCCTTATCTGCGCATCAAAAAGGCTAGCCGTGTTGGCTAGCCTTTTTAGCTTGGCGTTGCCAGTACATCGTTACGGCTGCCAAACAAACCACAGACGCTTTTCCGCCGACGGTTGTGGCTCGGGAACAAGCGTTTGTGTGCTATCGCTCTCCCCCTGTTCGACCGCCTGATCACCTTGTTCCAGCTCAACAGGCGGCTGCGCGGTATTTGCCGACTCGCTGGCGGTTGGCGATGTGCTTGCCGTATAAGCCTCTTGCTCCTGCATGGTCATCAACCGCACTTCTCGGTTGGCGGTTAGCTCTTTAATCAGAGCTTGCTGTGACGCGGCCAACTGCGCATCGAATACTAGGGTGTCATCATTAAGCTTGCGTAAATGTACACTTTGTACCGCATTCAAGTTTGCCAGTGTTTTCTCGAGTGCGACATAATCATCGCCGCTCTCTATACCGCCAACCGCAATAACCACAGACGCACTGTCTTCGTCTTGATCCAGGATGACGCCGGTTTGCTGCGCGTAATAGTCGGCCAGTGAATGAATCATTGCGGTTGCGTTACGCGCCTGACCGCGGGTTTGATTAGTTTGCATTTGGTTTGCTTCAGGAAAAAGCTGCCAGCGAATCCCCTGGTCGGTCAGTTTGGCAATCACGATACCGTCTGGTTGGTAACGCTCACTGGCCTGTTCAACGGGCTGAATAAACCCGCCCCACAAATCACTGCTCGAAATCGCCATCAGGTCATCAAAATCGCCCACAGGAATAAGTACAGGCAACCCACGTAATGCCGCCGCTTGGCGCAGCTCATCTATCACTGGGCGCTCACTTTGCTCCCAAATAATTTGCCGTTCAAGGCCGCGGTCATCCACCAGCCACACCAGCACCGACGGGCGCGGACTTCCCCACAAAGGGAGCCCCGCTTGACGCAATATTTCACGCACCTGTTGGCTGTCAAATCCAACTTCTAACGTACGCTGCGTCGCGCCATCCGCCCCTTGCTCATGTTCACCATAACCGAGCTGGGTGATTAGGCTATCTACCTCTTGCAGCGCTTGTTTAACCGCTGGGTTGTCAGACAAGTTCCGCTGACCGGACACCTTAGTCAGAACGGCACTTAACCCTTGTTTTTTTGCCGCTTGTTGGGAGGTTTGCGCGCCATTATCAAGCGGAATGCTGGCGTGATAAAGGTCGTTTGCCAGCGCGCTAGGCAACCATAAACAGGCAATGAAGGCCAACACAAATCGATTCATAGTCTTTCCACATGGATAAATGGGAGTCCAGCGATCATAAGCTGACAGCTCTAGGTTCAGCAATCCTCATTTGTAAAAAAGATAGAGCAAACGCGATATAGTGATAGGTGCCACTGTAAAACGGTCTATTTCACGATTCCGTTCGATCAATGAAATCCGTTACATCATTTATTTGCTATCGGTCTCACATTTAAAAACATGACAGGAATCACAGAAACGCTTTGTGCTAGCATTGCGCGATTTTTTTTGGAGGTGAGATCATGATGCAAGTTTTACAAGGGGCACAAATGCTGTTCGTCGCATTTGGAGCCTTGGTGTTAGTCCCGCTTTTAACCGGGCTTGACCCAAACGTCGCACTTTTTGGTGCCGGAATAGGTACCCTAATCTTTCAAGTTATTACCCGCCGCTCTGTTCCTATTTTTCTCGCCTCTTCTTTTGCCTTTATTGCTCCCATTCTGTACGGCGTGAACAATTTCGGTATTCCCGCCACCATGGGTGGACTGATGGCCGCCGGGGTTATCTACCTCATCATGGGGGGCATTATTCGCGTGAAAGGCGTAGACATTATTCACAAATTGCTTCCTCCCGTGGTGGTAGGCCCTGTGATTATGGTGATTGGACTTGGCCTCGCGCCCACCGCCGTCAATATGGCGCTGGGTAAAAGTGGCGACGGCAGTGAGCAACTCATCGCCGGTGATATCGCTATCTGGATTTCCCTGCTTTCATTACTCACCACCATTGCGGTCAGTGTCTTTGCCAAGGGCTTTTTCAAATTGGTCCCCATTATGGCCGGTATTGCGGTTGGCTATGTGGCCAGCCTAGTGATGGGCATTGTCGACTTTACCCAAGTAGCCAATGCCAGCTGGTTGATGATGCCTGCCTTTACCTTGCCAGAATTTAACATCAACGCCATTTTATTTATGATTCCCGTAGCCATCGCCCCCGCGGTGGAGCATGTGGGCGATATGCTGGCAATTTCCAATGTCACCCGTAAAGACTACCTGAAAAAGCCCGGTTTGCACCGCACCATGGCAGGTGACGGCGCGGCGACGATCGCTGCATCCATGTTTGGTGCTCCGCCCAATACCACTTACAGTGAAGTCACCGGCGCAGTGATGCTCACCAAAGCATTTAACCCTAAAATAATGACCTACGCGGCGTTCACCGCCATTGTGCTGGCGTTTGTGGGTAAACTGGGAGCCCTACTACTGACCATTCCTTTGCCGGTGATGGGCGGCATTATGATCCTACTGTTTGGCTCTATCGCTACCGTGGGTCTGAATACTTTGATTCGCAATCAAGTAGATCTTCACGACTCGCGCAACCTCGCGATTGTCGGGGTCACCTTGGTCTTTGGGATTGGCGGGATGGCCTTTGGCATTGGCGATTTCAGCTTACAAGGCATCAGCTTGTGTGGCTTGGTCGCCATCGTGCTTAACTGGGTGCTGCCTCGTCAAATGGGCGAGAACCACATCGTTGATAGCGCACAGATGGAAGAAGAGTCGCATTAAGACAGGCGATGACACACTTAAAAAGGGCGCCGCAGCGCCCTTTTTTGATTGTGCCGCGGTTTGGCGACTTTTTTAACTTTGTGCGGCTCGAGCTTCAACCACTTTGATGGCTTGTTCGATACGCGCCAATACGCGGTCTTTACCAATCAGGTGCATCACCGCATCCACTGAGGGTGATTGACCACCACCAGTGACTGCAACACGCAATGGCATACCAACTTTACCCATACCAACATCGAGATCGGCACAGGTATCCGCGATCACGGCTTTTAGGGCATCCACTGTCCACTCATCCAACGCTTCAATCTTGCCTTTGGCTACTTGCAATGGCTCAAGCGCGACTGGACGCAGGTGTTTCTTGGCGGCGGTTGCCTCAATCTCATCAAAATCTTGATAGAAGTAACGGCTTTGCTCGGCCAACTCCACTAGGGTGTCACAACGCTCACCCACCAGCTGGATCACGTCAGTCAGAGCCGGCCCTGTGGACGCATCAATACCCTGTTGATCCAGGTGCCACTGCAAGTGTGACGCGACCTCAGCCGGATCACCATTTTTGATGTAATGGTTGTTCAGCCAACGCAATTTTTCCGTATTAAAGGCAGAGGCTGACTTACTGATCGCTTCTAGGGAGAAGAAATCAATCATCTCCTCCATCGAGAAGATTTCTTGGTCGCCGTGAGACCATCCCAGACGCACTAAATAGTTACGCAGTGCTTGTGGCAAGAAACCTTGATCGCGGTATTGCATGACGCTCACTGCACCATGTCGCTTAGACAGCTTGGCACCATCGTCGCCGAGGATCATCGAGCAATGGGCAAACTCAGGGACAGGCGCACCCAGCGCTTCATAAATATTAATCTGACGCGGGGTGTTGTTAATGTGGTCTTCGCCACGCACCACTTGGGTGATCCCCATATCCCAGTCATCAACCACCACACAGAAGTTGTAGGTTGGGCTGCCGTCGGTACGGCGGATGATCAAGTCATCAAGCTCGCTGTTCGCAATTTCAATCCGACCGCGGATCTTATCGTCAAACACCACCTTGCCGTCTTTGGGGTTACGGAAACGAATGACGTGTGGGTCGTCAGCGTTGGCTTGGCTGTTTGCTTCAACCACTTTGGGGTGATTAGCATCGTAGCGTGCTTTCAAGCCATTCGCTTTTTGCTCTTCACGAATTTCTTCTAGCAGCTCTTTGGGGGCATAACACTTGTAGGCTTTGTCTTCTGCCAACAGCTGATCAACAAGCTCGTTATAGCGATCAAAGCGTTTCGTTTGGTAGTACGGCCCTTCATCCCAATCAAGGCCCAGCCACTTCATGCCTTCTAGAATGGCATCAATGGCTTCTTGGGTTGAACGTTCGATATCTGTATCTTCAATACGCAACACAAATTGACCACCTTGGCTGCGTGCTGCTAGCCAAGAGTAAAGTGCGGTACGCGCGCCACCAACATGCAAAAAGCCGGTTGGGCTGGGGGCAAAGCGGGTTTTAATCGTCATTAGGATCCCTATCCCAGTGTTGAGAATAATATGTAACGGTTAGTTTACCAGTACAGGTAAATTCCACAATCCGGCCATGCTCAGACACGGAACATGGCCATGTAAACTATTGCACCTGTGCGCGATGATTCGCTCGAATCGCTCGGCACACAGCGTGATGGATAAAGCTACTGATTAAGCATGGCAATCATTTGATCTTCATCGAGTACAGTGACGCCCAGATCTTGCGCTTTGGTGAGTTTGGAGCCTGCGGCCTCCCCCGCCACTAACATGTCGGTTTTTGCCGAGACACTGCCGGTCACTTTCGCGCCCAACGCCTGTAACGCCGCTTTGGCATCACTGCGAGACATTTGCGATAAGGTGCCCGTCAGGACAATGGTTTTACCCGCCAACGGTTGCGCATCTGGCTCTGACGGCGCGCTGATTTCGGGCCAGTGGATCCCAGTTGCCAGTAGGGCTTCTAGCACACTCTGGTTGTGCGGCTCGGCAAAGAAGCGAACGATGTGGCCTGCGACAATCGCACCCACGTCCGGCACGTTAATGAGAGCCTCTTCATCGGCCGCGCGCAACGCGTCGAGGGTATGAAAGTGCAAAGCGAGATTTTGCGCGGTCGCCTCGCCCACTTCACGAATGCCCAAGGCATAAATAAAGCGTGGCAAGGTCGTGGCTTTGGCTTTTTCCAGTGCATCAACCAAGTTTTGCGCTGATTTTGGCCCCATTCTGTCGAGCTGCGTCACACGACCCGGGGTCAAGGTAAAGAGATCGGCTGGCGTCTCAATTAGCTCTTTTTCGATTAACTGCTCGACGATTTTATCGCCCAAGCCATCAATATCCATGGCTTTACGAGACGCAAAGTGTTTAATCGCTTCTTTGCGCTGTGCCAGACAAATTAATCCGCCGGTGCAGCGTGCGACCGCTTCCCCCTCGATACGGGTCACCGCTGAATCACAGACCGGACACGCATCGGGAAACACTATTGGTTGTGCCTGCTCAGGACGCCGGCTTTCCACCACGCCAACAACCTGAGGGATGACATCACCGGCACGGCGGATCACCACGGTGTCACCAATATGAACGCCTAACCGTTCGATTTCATCACCGTTGTGCAAGGTAGCATTACTGACCGTGACGCCGCCCACGAACACAGGCTCAAGCTTGGCAACTGGCGTAATGGCCCCAGTGCGGCCCACTTGGAACTCCACATCGTTGACAGTGGTGATTTCTTCTTGCGCCGGGAATTTGTAAGCTATCGCCCAACGAGGCGCGCGCGCCACAAACCCTAACCGTTCTTGGCTGGCAATGCTGTCAACTTTGATGACGACACCGTCTATTTCGTAGGGCAGTGCATCACGGCGCGCCATAATGTCTTGGTAGTAGGCTTTCACGCCGTCTAGGCCTTCCACCCGTTTCACTTCTGGACTGAGCGCTAGGCCCCACTGTTTGAGCTTCTGTAAGCGCTCACTTTGCCCTTGGCCGAAGGGAGTCGACATCACGCCCACCGCATAGGCATAGAAACTCAATGGTCGGTTAGCGGCGATTTTGGGGTCCAGTTGACGCAGGCTGCCTGCCGCCGCATTGCGCGGGTTGGCAAAGGTTTTATCGCCTTTTTTAAGCGCGGCCTCGTTAAGTGCCTCGAAGCCCGCTTTCGGCATGAAGACCTCACCACGCACTTCGAGCCGCGTTGGCCAATCCCCTTTCTGTAAGGTAAGGGGGACGTTGCGAATGGTTTTGACGTTGTGGGTGATGTTCTCGCCGGTGGTGCCATCTCCCCGCGTCGCAGCTTGAACCAGCTCACCATTTTCGTAAATCAGGCTCACCGCTAAACCATCGAGCTTGGGCTCACAGGTGTAGGTGACCGGCTCGCCATCACCGAGTCTATCTTTAACACGGCGTTCAAAGTCAGCCAGATCGTCATCACTGAAGGCATTCCCCAAAGATAACATCGCCAACTCGTGGGTGACCGTCTCAAACGCGCTAAGCGGTGCGCCACCGACTCGCTGACTCGGTGAGTCGCTAGTTATCCATTCAGGGTGTGCCGCCTCAATGGCCAATAAGTCTTGCATCAGGCGGTCGTACTCGGCATCGGGCAGCTCTGGGCTGTCTTCAACGTAGTACCGGTAGGCGTGATAGTTAAGCTGGTGCTTTAAATCATCGAGTTGTTGTTTGCTGTAAGCCATGTTTGATTCGTCGTCTGAGCGGAGTCGGTTGCGGGCAAGTATATCGATAAATCACAGACAGCGGGAGCCATGTCCCGCTGTATGCTTAAACCGTGGTCGCGTTAGCGCAGGCTATTTGGCCATAAAGGCTTTGACGCGCTCGCGATATTCATCCAATCGTGACGGGGTCATCATGGTGCGTGAATCATCCAGCACTAATCCGCCCAACTCGTCCGCAATTTGCTGGGCCGTTTGCAGCATAAGCTTAAAGTTTTGCTCTGGCTCACCGTAACACGGCAGGGTCATGAAAAAGCTAATACCCGGCGTTTCAAAGCTTTCGCTATGGCTTACATCGAAGGTACCGGGTTTGACCATATTGGCCACACTGAATAAGACTTTTCCACTCCCCGATAGATCAGAGTGGCGATGATAAATACCCATATCACCAAAACGGAGGCCGTATTGCTCAAGGATCGGGATCAGTTCAAGGCCAGTGAATACGTCACTATTGTTCGCGTGCACATGCAAAACCAGCACTTCTGTCTCATCCGCGGCTTCATCCGCCTGTGGCGATTCATCACTGTGTTGCGACTCGCCCTGCTCAGCCGTTTCTGTATCACCTTGACGCGCGCTTTGCGCTGGCGCTAATGGCTCATCATCAGCCATGGTCGCGTGTGCCTGCGGCATCTCTGGTTCTTCATTATCGTGATTTGCCGCTTGCGGGGTGGCGGCTGAAAACGAAGGTTCATCGTCAGTGGCGGACATTGAAGGATACAGGGGTTGTTCAGGTTCAGACTGGGGGCCAGGTTGCCCAGCGAACAAGGGGTCGACGTCAGGTTTCTCCCCAAAGTTCATCGCTGGCTCTTGGCGCACAGGTTTGTCGCTTTCGCTTTTAGCGCGACTGACGACTCTGACGGCGCCAATACCATCTTGGTCAAACTTTTGATCGTCACTGTCGTCATCCAGCTTTCCCAACGGCTTTTCACCAAACTTGGTCGTCTTTTCTTTCTTGTTTGTCCAGAGGCCATGCAAAAGCAAAGCTGCGATTGCTAGTGCCCCCAACACAATCAGTACAAGGCGCAATTCCTGCATCATCGATTCTCAAATCTATCTATGTTCAGCGTTTTGATTCGCTTATGTCACAACGCCAACCAGGTTGCAAAGGTTAGTGTGATCATAAGCGGGGCCTGTTGGCTGACGCAATGCGTTAATGGTCAACTTAGTTAACTGTATCAAAAGTTGGGGAGAATTTAACGAATCAAGACACACAAATCGTTAAACTTTCCCATTATTGGGTCGTTGTCATCGCAATGATTCCCCCCGTAATATAGCGCACACCGTTATTTTTGTATCGACCGCATGTATGCGGCTTGTTGTGACCGACATTGTTCTCAAGGAGATATCATGGCGAATTATGCTCGCCCTCGCCCCCAAACTGGTGCTGGTTATCTGTTCCAAGGCTTTTCTCTGATGATGGCACCCGGCTTACGCCGGTTTGTAATCATTCCTATTTTGATCAATGTGTTGCTGCTGGGTGGCGCGTTCATCTATTTGCTTTCGCAGGTGGGTGACTGGATCGACCATTGGATGGCCAGTCTACCTGAGTGGTTGTCCTGGCTCTCTTTTTTGATTTGGCCTTTAGTGGTGATTGCTATCTTGGTCGTGTTCTCCTACGTGTTCAGCACACTGGCAAACTGGATAGCCGCGCCCTTTAATGGCTTGCTGGCCGAACATGTGGAGGCAAAGCTGTCAGGCACACGGGCACCGGATGATGGCTTGGCTGGTATCATTAAAGATATCCCGCGGGTGATGAAACGAGAGTGGCAAAAACTCGCCTACTACATCCCCAGAGCATTAGGCTTTTTACTGCTGCTATGGATCCCCGCGGTTGGACAAACCGTGGGGCCAGTGATCTGGTTTTTGTTTAGCGCGTGGATGATGGCGATTCAATACTGTGATTATCCGTTCGATAATCACAAGGTGTCGTTTCCCGCCATGCGCCAGACGTTAAACCAACAACGGGGCGCATCGCTTAGCTTTGGCGCAATAGTCATGCTGTTTACCATGACTCCTTTTCTCAACCTACTGGTGATGCCTGCGGCAGTATGCGGCGCAACCGCTATGTGGGTGGATAAACACAAATCCTCATTGGGGCGCAATTAATCTGTGATCGTCTACGCGAAAGCTCACATCCATAATGTGGGCTTTTTTCGTTTAACCAATCAGTTATTGGTTAATGTCACAATAAGATATAACCAACCGATCCTTTCAAAACCAAGCAGCAGAGATATGCTTGGAGGGTGATTAAAATCGGTGTCATGAAGGAACGATACAATGGGCAAGATTTACGAAGACAATACACAAACCATCGGAAACACACCGCTAGTTCGCCTAAACCGCGTGGCGAAGCCAAACGTGCTGGCCAAAGTTGAAGCACGCAACCCAAGCTTTAGCGTCAAGTGCCGTATCGGTGCCAATATGATCTGGGATGCAGAGAAAAAAGGCACCCTCAAACCCGGTATCGAATTGATTGAGCCGACCAGTGGTAACACGGGTATCGCGCTTGCCTATGTCGCGGCAGCACGTGGTTATAAGCTGACCCTAACCATGCCAGAGTCAATGAGCCTTGAGCGCCGTAAA
Organism: Salinivibrio sp. SS3; assembly: GCF_001722105.1. Taxonomy (NCBI): domain Bacteria; kingdom Pseudomonadati; phylum Pseudomonadota; class Gammaproteobacteria; order Vibrionales; family Vibrionaceae; genus Salinivibrio; species Salinivibrio sp. SS3. The sequence continues at coordinate 96,288 of NZ_MEBQ01000004.1, forward strand.
CTGCTCAAAGCCATGGGCGCGAAGCTGGTGCTGACCGAAGCGCCAAAAGGCATGAAAGGCGCGATTGCCAAAGCGGAAGAAATCATGGCAGCAGAGCCAGGTAAATATCTGATGCTGCAACAGTTCGACAACCCCGCCAACCCTGAGATCCATGAAAAGACCACTGGGCCTGAAATCTGGGAAGACACTGACGGCGAAATCGATGTGTTTGTCTCCGGCGTTGGCACTGGTGGCACCCTAACCGGTGTCAGCCGCTACATTAAAAACACCCAAGGCAAAGCCATTACCACAGTCGCCGTCGAGCCTGCCGAGTCGCCGGTGATTGCGCAAACCATCGCGGGACAAGACGTGCAACCTGCCCCTCACAAAATTCAAGGTATTGGCGCGGGCTTTGTGCCGAAAAACTTAGATGTCACGCTTGTTGACCAAGTGGTGTCTGTCAGCTCAGACGAAGCCATTGCCATGGCTCGCCGCCTGATGGAAGAAGAAGGCATCTTGGGCGGGATTTCTTCAGGTGCCGCGGTGGTTGCGGCTAACAAAATTGCCGAGCTTCCCGAGTTTGCAAATAAGAAGATCGTCACAATTTTGCCAAGTGCAGCAGAGCGTTATCTCAGCTCGCCACTGTTTGCTGGCATGTTCACCGAGCTGGAAACTGAGCAGTAACAGCAGGTTAGCCAACAAGCCTTTACAACCCCCTATTCGCAAAGGCCCAAATTGGGCCTTTTTTGTTTGATTTTTATATTAAGCTTTAGTAAAACACGTCTGCCTTTTTATTTTCCGCATCAAAATAAAAGCCCTCGCGCCTAATGAGTGGAAGGTCAAAAATGGCAAAAAGATGACACGAAATTGACATGGATTAAGCTATCAGGTCGATTTCTTGGTTAGGTTAGCGTCAACGGATAGCGAAGTCGCCCGTTAGCGGTTAAGCTAACCTTATATTTAATACATAGATTTAAAAAAATACAGAAACGGGGTGAATCATGTATCAGAAGCAAGTTGAGATTACTGCAGAAAACGGCCTACACACTCGTCCAGCGGCGCAGTTCGTTAAAGAAGCGAAAAGCTACGACGCTGACATCACTGTTGAATCTAACGGTAAGAGCGCGAGCGCAAAAAGCCTATTTAAACTTCAAACCCTTGGCTTGACCAAAGGCACTATGGTGACTATTTCTGCTGAAGGTGCGCAAGCACAACAAGCCGTTGATCACCTAGTAAAACTGATGGACGAGCTGGAGTAATCCGGCTCTTTTTCTATCGGTTTTAAGTTGGATAAACGTAAGGTAAAGCTATGATTTCAGGCATCCTGGCATCACCTGGTATTGCTTTTGGTAAAGCACTGCTGCTGCAAGAAGAAGACGTTGTTATCAATAAAGATAAGATTGCTGCGTCTCAAATCGATCAAGAAATTCAGCGCGTATTGGATGCTCGCGAACAGTCTAAGACGCAACTCGAAGCGATCAAGGACAAAGCAAGGGAGACCTTCGGCGAAGAGAAAGAAGCTATCTTCGAAGGTCATATCATGCTACTTGAAGATGAAGAACTCGAAGAAGAGATCGTCAGCTTCATCAAGTCAAACCTAGCGACCGCCGATCACGCTATCTATAGCGTTATCGAAGAACAAGCGGTCACGCTTGAGTCACTCGACGACGATTATCTGAAAGAGCGTGCCGCGGATATCCGTGACATCGGTTCACGCTTCGTCAAAAACGCACTTGGCATCAATATGGTGTCGTTGAGCGCTATCAACGAAGAAGTGATCCTGGTTGCAAACGACCTGACGCCTTCAGAAACAGCACAGGTTGACCTGAATTATGTGCTTGGTTTCATCACCGACATTGGTGGTCGCACTTCACACTCCTCAATCATGGCACGCTCGCTTGAGTTGCCAGCGATTGTAGGCACCAATGATGCGACCAACAAAATACAAAACGGCGACATGCTGGTGCTTGATGCGATTAACAACCAAATCGTTGTCAACCCTTCAGACGAAGAACTCAGCAAATTCAAAGTGATTCGTGACCAACACATCGCCGAGAAAGCGGAACTGGCGAAGCTTAAAGATCTGCCAGCCATCACGCTTGACGGTCACCAAGTCGAAGTGTGCGGTAACGTAGGCACGGTCAAAGACTGTGACGGCGTAAACCGTAACGGCGGTGAAGGTGTGGGGCTTTATCGCACCGAGTTCCTGTTTATGGACCGCGACGCGCTTCCGACTGAAGAAGAGCAATACCAAGCTTACAAAGCGGTAGCGAAAGCGATTGATGGCCATCCTGTGATCATCCGCACCATGGATATCGGCGGTGACAAAGATCTGCCTTATATGAACTTGCCGGAAGAAATGAACCCATTTTTGGGTTGGCGTGCAGTTCGTATTAGCCTCGATCGTCGCGAAATTCTTCGCGATCAGCTTCGTGCTATTCTTCGTGCTTCGGCGCACGGTAAAATCCGTGTGATGTTCCCGATGATCATTTCTGTGGAAGAAATCCGAGAGCTGAAAGAAGCGATCGAGACCTACAAAGCAGAACTGCGCCAAGAAGGTCACGACTTCGACGCCGATCTGGAAATCGGTGTGATGGTTGAGACGCCAGCCGCGGCTGCGATCGCTCACCACCTCGCGAAAGAAGTGGAATTCTTCAGCATTGGCACCAACGATTTGACTCAGTATACCTTGGCGGTCGATCGTGGTAATGAGCTGATTTCGCACCTATATAACCCTCTGTCTCCTGCTGTATTGACGGTTATCAAGCAAGTGATTGATGCCTCACATGCGGAAGGTAAATGGACCGGGATGTGCGGAGAGCTTGCAGGTGACGAGAAAGCAACGTTACTATTGATGGGAATGGGTTTGGATGAGTTTAGTATGAGTGCCATCTCTATCCCTCGCATCAAGAAGATTATCCGTAATGCCAACTTTGCTGATGTGAAAGCGATGGCCGACAAAGCACTCACTTTGCCAACTGCGGCAGAAATCGAGGCCTATGTCGAAAAATTTATTGCGGAAAAAACCGCTTGCTAATATACAATCAGCAAAGAATCACTGCTTAGGAGCAACACTATGGGTCTGTTCGACAAACTGAAGAAGTTGGTGTCTGAAGACGGCAACGACGCAAGTGCCATTGAAATTATCGCCCCATTGTCGGGTGAGATCGTCAACATCGAAGACGTACCTGACGTTGTGTTTGCTGAGAAAATCGTCGGTGATGGTGTTGCGATTAAACCATCAGGCGACAAGATGGTTGCGCCAGTTAACGGCACTATCGGTAAGATTTTCGAAACCAACCACGCTTTTTCAATTGAGTCAGATGACGGCGTTGAGCTGTTCGTACACTTTGGTATCGACACCGTCGAGCTAAAAGGCGAAGGTTTCAAACGCATTGCGGAAGAAGGTCAAACGGTGAAAGCCGGTGACACCGTGATCGAATTTGATTTAGGCATGCTCGAAGAGAAAGCCAAATCAACACTGACACCAGTGGTTATCTCTAACATGGACGAAATCAAAGAGCTAACTAAGCTCTCTGGTGCCGTCACTGTGGGCGAAACCTCTGTATTGCGCGTCACTAAGTAATTCAGATTTCTTAGTGAAGAAAAACGCAGCCTCGTGCTGCGTTTTTTTATGCCCGATGCTTGTCCTGTTTATGTGAACTGGTAAAAAAAGCGCTTCACTCGCCGGCTTCTCAGCCAATAAAGGCTCGCCCACACTAACCAAAGCCCATGCAAGGCAAGCAACCAATCAAACCGTCCCCCCGTCATCGTGAGCGTATGCGCCACTTGATAGGCTTCCCACGTCCACAACAGCCATACCCACCAATAACCCAAGTGCCAATGCTGTGTTAACCATTCAGGCGCCTTGTCGCAGTTTCCCACCAACAGTAATAGCGCAAGCGGCACTAAACCAATCACTAAGCTGAGATAAAACGCAGACGTGTCAGGATAAACCAGCGCGAGCAGCTCGCTGCCCTGCTCTCGGCTCACTCCAGCCATCGCCAGTAGCCACCATGCGCGACTTAACAGTAGTAGGCACAACACGGCGATCTGGGGCGCTTTGATGTACCCTTTGTCGTCGAAATGATGAAACGTGTCCATAAGATTTTTGATTGAGAAGTCACGCATTTACCATGGCGACATGCGATAAAAACTGCAAGCGCAAAAGCAAAATTTGTTATCCTAGGGGCGAGCCATTTATTTAGCGTTATATGGAGCCTTCATGGCCAAAGCAAAAGCAAAAGCAACGATTTCGCCAGAGACGCAACAAGACGCCATGCGCGTTGCCAAAGCCACGCAAAAGCCCGGACAAACCAAGGCTCAGACAAAACTGATCGCTCAGGGGATTGAGAAAGGGATTGCGCAGTACAAAAAAGAACAAAAGGCAAAGGCGCGAGCACAGGATAAAGCACGAAAGAAACAGCAAAAGGCGACACCGGCGGTCGAGCAACCTCGCGAGCCTGCGCCTTCCTCTCAGCCACCCGCACAGGATAAAGGCTACCGCCATTTACCTTGGCTTTTACTCGTCGTAAGCTGGATAGGATTTATTGGTTACGCGCTCGTGGGGGCATAATGGGAAAAAATCTGCTCGGCCTTATTGTCGTTTTTACGCTGTTCGGCTGCTCAAAAGGAGGCCCCATGGCAAAACAACCGCCTGTCACTGCCTGTGGTGACAGCCCTAATTGTGTTTCAACAGAAGACACGCGCGCGACGTTTCAGTTAGCGCCTCTGCGGCTGGCTAACACCGACGTTGCCTTGGCTAACATTGTCGAGAAAATTGCCTCAATGCCCCGTGCAGAACTCGTTTCAGCCCAAGACAACTACGCACACTTACGCTTCACCACCCGGGTGTTGCGCTTTGTCGATGATGTTGAAGTCTCACTCAACGGAGACCAGATTGCGCTTCGCTCTGCCTCTCGTGTCGGCTATTACGACTTTGGCGCAAACCGTCGGCGTGCAGATGCTATTCGCCGTACACTCATTGAGGCGAAATTAGTCACACCCTCTGGTGCGTATTAGTTGATATAAGAGCGAATATCTCGCTTTTTATCCTCGACCCAATCGCGACGAAACGGGCCCCAGTCTTTTAGCTGGTAATAACCATCGTTATGGCGCTTGCCATCTTGGATAAATGTCATATCAATGCCTAGCCCTGACAACGATTTGAGTACATCCTGGATCGTGCGGCGTGGCCAGCCTGTTGCCTCAATCAAACGCGGCACGTTTGGGCGCTCCATCTCTTCTACCAGTGCGGCGAGATACAAGCGCCGAGCAAATACCGGGTTGAGTTCCATATGAACCTCCAACAATTACGAGTGATCCCATTATTCATGGTGCCTACTAAGAGGCTTTGCGTTTGATCAAAACGCCATCAAATCGACGTGCTGCAGGCGCATTTACCTACGCATTTCACACATTCTTGGGCCATCAAATGACGCACATGCCTGCCGCGCTAGGTGTTGCGTTCATTAACCAGCAGTGTCACTCTTAAACCTTTGCCAACAAGCACGATAAGACCATGACAACTGTATTTGGGATCAAAAACTGCGACACCCTAAAAAAAGCCCTAAAGTGGTTGGATAACCAAGGTATCGACTATCAATATCACGACTATCGAAAAGATGGCCTAGACGCACAAATGCTGCAGACGTTTGTCTCAGCACTCGGCTGGGAAGCGCTAGTCAACAAACGTGGCACCACCTACCGCCAATTGAGTGATGAGCAAAAAGCCAATTTAGATCAAACCCGCGCAATCGCGATCATGCTTGATAATCCAGCGATCATTAAGCGCCCATTGCTCGTACACAAAGGTAGCTATTATCTCGGCTTCAAAGAGAATCAATACGCTGATATTTTCGCGTAATGTGATAGCCGATTCATTTTTGTTGTAAGGAAACCCTGATGACTGACTCTGCCACGCTGGCTTTAGCGAAAGATCTGATAAACCGAGAATCGGTCACGCCGGAAGATGCCGGCTGCCAAGATCAAATGATTGCGCGATTAGAAGCCTTGGGCTTCACCATTGAGACCATGGTGTTTGAAGATACCACCAATCTGTGGGCCAGACGGGGAACGGAAGGCCCTCTGTTTGCTTTTGCCGGCCACACCGATGTGGTTCCCTCAGGGCCGCACGAACAATGGCACACACCGCCGTTTGAAGCGACGGTGATTGATGATCATCTCCACGGACGTGGCGCCGCCGACATGAAAGGCTCACTGGCCGCCATGGTTGTGGCCGTTGAACGTTTTATTGCCGAGCACCCAGACCACTCTGGCTCACTGGCGTTTTTAATCACCTCTGATGAAGAAGGCCCGTTTATCAATGGCACTACCCGTGTGGTCGATACTCTAATGGCGCGCGGCGAAAAGATTGACATGTGTATTGTCGGTGAGCCGTCCAGCACCCACCACGTCGGTGATGTGGTGAAAAACGGCCGTCGCGGATCCATCACAGGGGATCTCTACGTCAAAGGCACACAAGGGCATGTTGCCTACCCTCACCTTGCGACTAACCCGGTGCATCAGGCGATGCCAGCACTCACCGAGCTTGCGCAAACACTGTGGGATAAAGGCAATGCGTTTTTCCCACCCACAAGCTTTCAAATCCCCAATATCAAGGCCGGCACGGGCGCGGCCAATGTCATTCCAGGGGAGTGCCATGCACAGTTTAACTTCCGCTTTAGTACTGAGTTGGACAGTGAAACCATCAAAAAGCGGGTTTACTCGATTTTAGACGCCCATGGGCTCGACTATACCCTTGAGTGGACGCACAGTGGTGACCCTTTCCTAACCGATAAAGGCACGTTACTGGATGCAGTGGTGGCTGCGGTGGAAGAGGTGAACCATCAAACACCAGAATTGCTGACCACTGGCGGCACCTCCGACGGACGTTTTATTGCGCAAATGGGGGCGCAAGTGATTGAGCTGGGTCCGGTGAATGCCACTATCCACAAGGTCAATGAGTGTGTGAGCATCCCGGATTTAGAAAAGCTGACTGACATGTATCAAAAGGTCTTGGAGAAGGCACTCCCTTGATGCCGACACCCGCACAGCTCACAGGGCAAGACGCCTCCGCGCTAACACCGATTAACAGTCGACCTAATGCGCCCTGCTTGCACCAAGCGGTATTCGCCGACTTTGCCGCCCTACAACAGGCGGCATCGCAAGCGGGGTTCACGCTCATGATTGCCAGCGGCTATCGCTCGTTTGCGCGTCAGTTAGCCATTTGGAACGGTAAATTTAATGGCGAAAAGCCAGTATTAGATGCTGAGAGTCGCCCGTTAGATGTGTCAACATTGTCAGAGGCAGCGCGGGTCAAAGCGATACTGCGCTGGTCAGCCTTGCCAGGGGCAAGCCGCCACCATTGGGGCACAGACATAGACGTGTATGACAAGCGCGCACTGGGGCCGGATCAAAGGTTGGCGCTCACGCCACCGGAATATGATGATGGCCCTCAAGCGGCCTTCTCACAATGGCTCAAAGTGCATGCCCCTAAGTGGGGGTTCTTCCTGCCTTATGCCGAAGATAAAGGTGGGGTTGCGAGAGAGCCTTGGCATATCAGCCATATCGCCACCAGCGCCGCCCTCTTGTCAGCATTGAGCCAAGACATGCTTGCCAGCGCGATCAGCAATGCGCCTATTTGTGGTAAAGAGACTATTCTTGAGCAGATGGATTGGATATATTCAACCTACGTCACTAACTTGTGCGAGGTGGAACAATGGAATGGCTAACCAACCCTTATGTCATTATTGCCATCGTGGTAGCTGTCGTGGTTAGCAATATCATGGCGCTCAAATATACTGCCAACGCAAAATTTGGCCTTAAGTATAAAGACAAGCCTGACAAAACCGCGTCATCCAAGGAAAAAGATGCGGATAGCAAGCCATCGCAGTCTGATGAACACAAAGACTAAAATAGCGCCACGTTAATGGCGCTATTTTTCTCACTTAAAAAGCAAACGTTTGCTTTTTGAGTCCAAAAATTACAGGGTAAGGCCGATACGCTTTGCCACCTCGATGTAAGCATCCACAACGCCACCTAGGCCTTGGCGGAAGCGGTCTTTATCCAGTTTTTCTCGGGTATTGGCATCCCACAATCGACAACCGTCGGGGCTAAACTCGTCACCCAGAACAATATTGCCTTGATGATCAACACCAAACTCAAGTTTGTAATCGACCAGCAATAAGTCACCGTCGGCAAACAAGGCTTTGAGAACATCATTCACCTTATAGGTCAGTGATTTCATCGTCGCCAGTTGTGCTTGTGTCGCGTAGCCCAAAGACTCACACAGGGATTCATTGACCATAGGATCGTGCAGTGCGTCGTTTTTTAAAAACAGTTCAAAGGTCGGTGGCGTCAATGCCGTACCTTCTTCGACGCCGAGGCGACGGCAAAGCGATCCGGCCGCGATATTGCGCACCACACACTCTACTGGGATCATATCGAGCTTTTTCACCACGCACTCGGTATCGGACAATAATTGGTCCATTTGGGTGGGGATACCCGCCTGCTCAAGCTTTTGCATGATGAAGTGATTAAATTTGTTATTCACTTCACCTTTTCGCTCAAGCTGCTCGACACGTTCGCCATCAAACGCAGACGTGTCATTGCGAAAGTGCAGAACAAAGCGGTGCTCATCCTCTGTGGCATAGACAGATTTTGCCTTACCGCGATACAACTCAGCACGTTTTTCCATTACCTATACTCTCCATTAGGCGCTAAAAGTAAGGGACGCTCACCGCGTCCCTATAAAATTACTCTGATACTTGACTCACTTGGGCAATGACCGCTTTTAGCGCTGGACTCAGCGCTTCTAACGTCGCCTCATCAACGGGTTTGCCATCGCTGTTGGTAACGTTAAGTGATGTGCGGTTGCCGAGATCGCCCAGCAGCAAGGTGTAGCTGTTATCTGGGAACGAAACCGGATCAACGCCAAGGGATTGCCAGCGCTCATCACTTGGCGCAACGTGACGGGTTTTTACCGTGCCCTGCGACTGGTTACGACTTTCTACCGTGAACCCTAAAGGCTTAATGATGGCAGGCAGCTTTTCCCACACTACGTCATAGGGCGCACGAGCAATAATCACTGGCAGGCCACTGCGATCGGTACCAAAGCTAATCGGAATATCTGCTTGACGTTGCTCGGCCAGACGGCGCGCTTCGGCACGCAAGGCCGCATCGTGACTGACCGTGATAAGGTTGGTCATCAAGGTGTTGTAGCGCTCACGCAACGCAGGCGTGAGTGGCTCATCGCTGGCTTTCGCGCGCGAGTCAATCATATTCACCCCTAGCGCAAAACGGCGACCTTGCTCAAGACGCGATAGACGGAAGCGTGCTTGATGGGCGCTGTCTTCTTTTTCCCAAGCAATCCAACCGGTTTCTACTTGGTCTGCGGTTTGTGAGGCCACTGGAATGGTCTGCTCGCTGACCAAACGTTCCACCGTTTGCCACACTTTATCGAGTTGCTTTTCATTGGCAACCGCAAGGGTGACGCCGCGGCTATCACGTTGTATCCGTGCGCCCGGGATTAAGTCCAGCACTTGGCGCGGCGGACGAATATCAACGTTCTGACCCACTTCACCATTAAAGTCTTGTGTCGGGATCTGATAATTGGTGGAAAAATACGGCGCTTGATCCGGCAAGGTTTGCCATGGCGACAACGGGGTTGTTTGCAAGTAGCCAAAGTCATCTTTGGCTTGACGACGCTGCTCGACGCCACCACTGCAGGCCACCACACTGGTGGCCATGATGGCACAAAGGCCGAGCTTAAATACTGGTTTCATTGACACTCCAACGGCTTACACCGCACCTGCTACACGCAGTGCTTCTCGCACATCTGGACGCAAGTGCTCGCTTAATTCAGTTAATGGCAGACGAAGGTGTCCATCCGCAATCAAGCCCATTTCGCGGACTGCCCACTTCACTGGGATCGGATTGGCTTCGTCAAACAGGTGGCGATGTAGGGGGATCAAGGTTTCGTTGATGGCATGTGCTTGCTCTGCGTCACCCGCGCGCGCCAGTTTGATCATTTTCGCCATTTGCGCCGCTGCCACATTATTGGTCACAGAGATAACGCCATGCCCCCCAGCCAAGACAAAATCTAGGCCCGTTAAATCATCGCCACTGAATAAGAGGAAATCATCGCCACAAAGTTCCCGATGGATCGCGACTCGGCTTACATCAGCCGTGGCATCTTTAAGACCAATAATATTGTCAAACTCAGCCAATCGCGCCACTGTCTCCGGTTGAATATCGACCGCCGTACGCCCGGGGACATTATATAAAATTTGCGGCAGGTCAGTGGCTTCAGCAATGGCTTTGTAATGCTGGAACAAGCCTTCCTGGGTCGGTTTGTTGTAATAAGGGGTCACGCTTAGACAGGCCGCCACGCCCGAGCCAGCAAACATTTTACTGAAAGTGATGGCTTCGTGGGTGGCATTGGCACCGGTTCCCGCGATAACCGGAATACGTCCATTAGCAAATTCCAAGGTTTTTAGCACAATTTTAATGTGCTCATCCACGGTTACTGTCGACGACTCACCCGTCGTGCCCACTGCGACAATCGCATCAGTGCCCGATTGGATATGAAACTCGACCAGTTTTTCCAGGCTAACGTAATCAACTTCGCCGTGTGCATCCATTGGTGTGACGAGCGCCACAATGCTTCCAGAAACCATGTTCGTCTCCCTTATTAGTGATGCTTGCAATGTTACTTTTGGCGCTGGGCAAACACAAGAATAACCCTGCGTCTAGGCATGTCTTAATCGACATTTTTTCATCGATAGACAATGTGTCTTAACGTTATAATCGAAGAAGGAGGGAGCCTGCGTCAATGGGCAGTCAAATCCTGTCAAGTCAGTGATCCTATTATCAAAAACTTGCGTAATCTCGAGCACCCTCTATCATCGTGGATTCGGTTGACCGACAAAAAGGAAACGCAGCGCATGCAAACAATCACCGAAGGCGCCCAAGCGCCCGATTTTTCACTGCAAGACCAAAATGGCGACACCGTCACGCTTAGCCAATTCAAAGGCGACAAACGTGTTCTGGTTTATTTCTACCCAAAGGCGATGACACCGGGCTGTACAACGCAGGCCTGCTCATTACGCGATACCAAAGCTGAGTTGGATGCACTTGACACCGTGGTGCTTGGCATTAGCCCTGATCCGGTGAAAAAACTGGCCCGCTTTGTTGAACGTGATGCACTTAACTTCACGCTGTTGAGCGATGAAGATCATGCCGTCGCCGATGCGTTCGGTGTCTGGGGACCGAAAAAATTCATGGGCAAAGAATACGATGGGATTCATCGTCTAAGCTTTTTGGTCGGCAAAGACGGTAAGATAGAACATGTGTTTAATAAGTTTAAAACCAAGGACCACCACCAAGTGGTACTTGATTACTTAAACCAAGCGTAACGTCAGTCCACGTTAGCGTTGGCGACAGAGCAGCCTACAGACTAGAAGCGCACGGCCACCGTGCGCTTTTTGTATGATTAACCGACAGGCTTTGCCAACGCCTCCGGATATCCGCGGCGTATCGCAAGCTCGCAAGCGGTATCGATTATTTTCGCGGTGTTGGGGCGCGACAGTGGCTGATAAGAGGTAGGCGAGATCCAACCCGCATCTTCAAATTGCGCCAGTACTTTATTGATGGCCGTCAGCGCCGACGACGCTTTAACAATTTCAAAGCGTGCATAACGCTCACCATCAAACGACACATCCGAGGCACGTAAGGAAGGATCATCCCCGGGGATTTGCTGCGCACCACACAAGGGTTTGCCGCCGACTTCCGCCTGTTTAAATGCCGGTAACCACTGGCCAAAGTGGTCAATCGCACGATCAGTGCGTTCACACACTTCTTGCCAGTCCCAGCCTTTATCGATGTTTTTCACATAACGTGCATCGACAGTCGGTTGCGCCGACTCCGCAGAGCTTTTCACTAAACCACGCTCAAACAAGGTAACATCTTGGGTCATGCCATGGAGTTGGAAAAAACCATCCGGGTAAGGGGTCAATTGTGCCATCCCTTGTGGCGTGCCCCGCTGGCCATGGACAATAATCTCTGGCCATTGGTACTCTGTGCTTGTCCAGTGCGCGATATACGCGGCTTTGTATTCCACCAAACGCTTGCGACCAAACCCGGCCATATCATCGATCGTGCCCGTACGGAATCCGGCCGCATTGATCAGATAGTCAACCTCAGTGCTTTGTATCTGGCCAGTCTGGTCTTGATAGGTTACCCGCCACCCTGACGAGATGGGCTGAGTATCCATCACTTTGTGATTGAAATTAAGCTGACAATGCGGCGCGTCAGCAAGGGTCAATTGCGCTTCCGCTGCTAGGCGAAAGACGCTAAGCCCGTATTCTTGCACCAGCACCAGAGGGTATTTCATTGCGCTTAAATCGAGCGATTGCGCGACAGGCCACATCCACTGGTCCGCGGCATCGGTCAGACTGTGATAGTTTTGAGCGCGCAGTGCTTCCAATTCCTCTTGCTGATACAAACGGAAATAATCGCTCGGCTCGCCCATGACTTTATTATCGCTATCCAGTTCAACCAATTGCGCGTAGCGCTCGCGCAGGGTTTCTAAACGTGCAATCACGCTGTCGAGCGAGCCTGGGTCTTGCTGAGGAACAGCAAGGACAGTCGGTCGACGATTAACCGAATGCGGATACATACGCACCGTGGCTACCGACTGTTCAAGTAAGATCAGGCATTGATCGAGCGAGATTTCACGATACAAATTGCCGCCCGCATGCAGATGACAAATCGGCGGCCCACTGACCAAGCCGGTGCCCGCTTCAAACACCTGGGTATCCACGCCGCGCTCAGCCAAGCGCATTGCTGCTGTGGTTCCTGCAACACCGCCACCTATCACCGCGACGCGAAACTTTTCTACTTGCGTTTTTTCTTGCCTGTGTTCTGCCATGCCAACCCTGTTTTCATTACTACTTCTATGGGCCAAACTGATCACGGCGTGTCGATGTTTACCTGCCGCTCAGCCCCTTTAATTAGGGGCGTGAAAACAAGATGGATCACTCAATCTCTGCCTTGGGATCGTCATCCAGCTCTATCACCGGCAGCGCTTGCCACACCGCTTTCACTAAGGTCGCCAATGGAATAGCAAAAAATACGCCCCAAAAGCCCCAGAGTCCACCGAAAACCAGTACGGCTATTATGATGGCGACGGGATGTAAATTCACCGCTTCTGAAAAAAGCACGGGGACGAGCACATTGCCATCCAGCGCTTGGATAACACCATAGGCGATCATCACATACCAAAAGCCAGGCTCGAGTCCCCACTGGAACAAAGCAACAATCGCTATCGGGAGGGTGACAATCGCCGCGCCAATATAAGGCACCAGCACAGAAAAGCCCGTCGCCACACTGAGTAGCACCGCGTAGCGAAGATCTAACAGGCTAAAGGTCAAGTAGCTGGTCACCCCGACGATAATGATTTCAGTCACTTTGCCGCGGATGTAGTTGGAGATCTGTTGATTCATCTCATGCCCGACTCGAGAGGCAAGACGACGATTACGCGGCAACAAGCCTTTAAACATCGCCAGCATTTGCGCTTTGTCTTTGAGCAAAAAGAACACCAGCAGCGGCACCAAAATCAGGTATACCGCTACCGCGACTAAGTTGACCAAAGACGCCAATGAACCTTTTACCAGTGTTTCACCCAGGTTAAGCACTTTATTTTGCAAGGTGTCGACAAAGGTGTTGACCATATGCGGATTAATCAGCTCTGGGTAGCGTTCTGGCAAACTCAGCATCAGTGCTTGCATGTTGTTAAACATATTTGGCACATCAGCGACCAAACTGACCCCTTGGTTCCATATGGTCGGCACCAACCCAAATAATGCCATCAAGGTTAAGCTGACAAACACAGTCAATACCACCAGCACTGACAACACGCGGGGCAACCCCAACCGACAGAGACGATTGACCGGCCAATCTAGTAGATAGGCCATCACGATCGCCACCAGCAATGGGGCGAGCAAATTGCCAAAAAAGTAGATGGTAATAAAACCAAAAAGGAGGATCGCCACCAGACTTACCGCATGTGGGTCAGAAAAACGTCGCCGATACCAGCGATGTAACATATCAAACATAAAAAGCCCGCTATTTCTTTGTGATGAGTAGCCGCGAAGCTGGCGTGTCTAACCACTGCATGCTGAAGCCTTCGCGTTTAAAATACTTGGGGATATCGTCTTTCGCCCCTTGATCACCGAGTAAAATCACCAATTGCTCACCTGACGGCAATAACGCGGCGGCGCGCTTTGCCAGCAATAGCGCCATTGGGCAAACATGTTCTCGCAAATCAAGTGTTTGAGATTCCATTCTGGCTCACCGGTCGGTATTATCGTCAGTATTGTAATGGACATTAGATAGAACGCCAACGAAACCCTAACGGGTTTTATCGGTCTGTACCTAAGTACACCCTGCATTTAAAGGTCATCATACTTATGTCATCACGCGCACTTGGCTCTCACAAAGGCAGCAAGGCTCGCCGCCTGCTCTGTTATGCATTGGCGGGGGTGTTAGCGAGCGCGCCTGTGTCTGCCCGCGTTGAGTCATACCAAAGTGATTTACCGGATATCGGTACCGCTGCCGTCAGTACCTTATCGGTGGCCAAAGAGAAAGAGTTTGGTGATGCCTATATGCGGATGCTAAGAGCCAGCAAGCCCATCATCAGCGATCCTTTGCTCAACGAGTACATTAACGGCTTAGGTCATCGACTGGTGGCGAATGCCAACGATGTTCGTACACCCTTTCGATTTATTTTAATCGATAATCAGGCAATCAACGCCTTTGCCTTTTTCGGTGGCTACGTGGCCATGCACTCCGGCCTATTCCTCCATGCAAAAACGGAAAGCGAGCTGGCATCGGTGATGGCCCACGAAATCGCCCATGTCACCCAACGTCATTTGGCGAGAAGCATGGAGGAGCAAGCGCAAACCTCGCCGCTGACCGTCGCCGCCTTAGTGGGGTCATTGATGCTCGCGATTGCCGCTCCCGAAGCTGGGATTGCAGCCGCACATGCCGCGACAGCCGGCAGTATGCAAAACCAAATCAATTTCACTCGTCGTAATGAAGAAGAAGCCGATCGGATCGGTATTGAAACCCTCGCACGTGCTGATTTTGATGTGCAAGCCATGCCGCGATTTTTCTCACGGCTGGCGGATGAGTACCGTTACGCCAGTCAAATGCCCGAGTACTTCAGCACCCACCCTTTACCGGCTTCACGGATCACTGACTCTCGCGCTCGTGCCCGCCAATACCCACAAAAACGGGTACCTGTCTCGCCCGATTATCAACTTGCGCGCGCGCGGATCGTCGCACGATATAGTGGCATCGCCAGTCGCTCGGCCATGGACTGGTTTGAACGACGTCATAAAGAGGCCTCGCCGGCCGAAAAGCAAAGCCTTAACTACGGGATGGCGCTGCTTGATATTGACGCGCGTCGTTTTGACGATGCGCGGAAAAAATTAACCCCACTGATTAAGGCGCAACCTAATAATCGATTTTTCATCGATGCGATGACCGATTTAAACATCGGTGAGAAACACTACGATAAGGCACTATCACGCCTCGAGCAGGCGTTGAACCATCAACCAAACAACCGCGTATTATTGCTCAATCATGCCTATACCCTCGTCAAAGCCAAGCGAGGGGACGACGCGATCTCCATGCTGGAGCGATATACACACCAGCATCCAGATGACAGCAACGGTTGGTTTTTGTTACAACAAGCGTACGAAAGTACTGGTACGCATCGAGACGGTGAGCTGGCCGCCCAAGGTGAGCGTTATGCCTTACGCGGACAATGGGACAAAGCCATTCGCAATTATACCCAAGCCGCCCAGCTCGCTGAGTTAGGTAGCTTGGCGCAGGCACGGTATGATGCGCGTCTTGATCAACTACGTCGCCAACAAGCCCGCTTTAAAGCGCTTAGCGACCGTTAACTCACTCAAAAAGGATCATTGTTGTGACCGCTATAACTCTCTACCACAACCCGCGTTGCTCCAAAAGCCGTGAAACTCTCAAGTTGTTGGAGTCCAACGGTGTGACGCCGACTATTATCAAGTATCTCGATAACCCGCTTTCTGCTGAAGCCTTATCGATGTTAAAACAGCAACTCGGGCTCAGCTCGTTTCGGGAGATGATGCGAACCAAAGAAGCGGACTACAAAGCGGCGAACTTGGGCGATGCGTCAGTAGACGAAGCGCAACTACTCGACGCCATGGTCAACAATCCCAAATTGGTCGAACGTCCCATTGCAGTAAAAGGGGAAAAGGCGGTGATTGGTCGCCCCCCTGAGAACGTACTCGCGCTGATAAAATGACAAAGGTATTAGTGCTTTACTACAGTCGCTCGGGGAATACACGCAAGCTCGCCCAACAAGTCGCGCGGGGCATCGAAGCACAAGGTGTGGAAGCCGTGTTGCGCACGGTGCCCGAGCTACCCGCTTACCCTGATGGTCAAACCCCGGCCTCGACGGCGAAAGACCCTTTTGTCACCCGGCAAGACTTGTTGGATTGCCACGGTTTGGCGCTTGGCAGCCCGGTGCGCTTTGGTAATATGGCCGCGCCCTTAAAGCAGTTTATCGACAGTACCAGTGGTGAGTGGCTATCAGGTGCACTGATTGATAAACCTGCCGCGGTATTTGGCGCTGGCTCTATGTTGCATGGTGGGCAAGAAACCACCCTGCTCACCATGACGGTGCCGCTGCTTCATCATGGCATGATGCTGCTCGGTGTCCCGCATAGCGAGCGCGCATTACACACCACAGAAGGCGGTGGTTCACCTTATGGTGCGTCGAGTGTGGCTGATGCAAACCAGCCTTTAATCGCCGACGAAAAACAAATCGCCAAAGCCTTAGGCCAACGTCTCGCACGTTTTGCACAAACCGTTCACCATCACTTGGGATAAAAGGATAGAATTGTGACTGACTCTCGGCTTGCATTAATGCGTAAGCTTTCGTTGTTGAGTAACCTCGGCCTGATTGCCTGGGTGGTCATCTGGCACGCATCATTGTCGCCCCACCCTCACCTCAATGCCTTGGCGGTGACCATCGGCTGGACGATTCCTCTGCTACTCCCGCTGCCTGGGATCGTGAAAGGCAAGCCCTTTACCCACGCGTGGGCCAACTTTATTTTGATGTTTTACTTTTTGCACGCGTTGACTCTTATTTATGTTGATGAAGGGGAGCGCTGGCTCGCCGCGACCGAGCTGGTTTTAGTGACCTTTGCGTTCGCCAGTAACATTGTCTTTGCGCGTTGGATGGGAAAATCACAAGGGCTGAAGCTGCCGCGTCTGTCTCAAGTGGAACGTGAAGAACGCCAACGTTTTGAAGGCAAGGATAACGCCTCGTCTGACTAAGAACTGGCCTTTATCCTCGCCCTTGGTCTGTTGATCACCTCGGCTAAGCCAAGCCCCACGCTTGGCTTACACCGGATAAGGGCGGCGAGAAAAGTATCGATGGCCACACTTGCTGCAAGGGGCAATCACATCCACTCGGCTATGGCGTGACTGGTGTTGGCACTGCTCACATTGCAATACGCCCAGCCCCACAATTTCACCCGCTTCATACACACCATGATGCTGAAGGTCATCGAAGACTTCACGCCACTCTAGCTGCGTACGATCAGTGATTTCTGCCAGTTGTTCCCAAATCGAGTTGGCAATCAGATCGTTAAACACCTGACTGTCCATTTCTTCGGTTTGAGATTTGTCATACTGCTCACCAAAGGCTTTCACATCCCGCTTGAAGTACGCCTCAATCAGCGCCCACTCATCTTTGGTCAGATCCGCGGCTGCTTTGAGGTATTGATCAGACAACTCGACCCAGCGAGACAAAGCCTCTGGACTGTTTTCCAGTGCCTCTTTTACCCGCTCAATGATGCTTTGTTGCGGTTCTTTCTCTTTATTCATGGTTCCGTCCTGATTCAAGTGTTGTTGCGGTCTCTGCCTTTCGTTATTCTATGACGATATTTCTCTTTCAGGTTTTACCTTTCTCACAGAATCTCGGAAGCCATCGATGCAAGAACAATATAGCCCGCAAGATATTGAACAAAAAGTTCAAGCCCATTGGGATGACAATAAAACCTTTGTGGCTCATGAAGACCCTAACAAAGAAAAGTTTTACTGTCTTTCTATGTTCCCTTACCCCAGTGGTCGACTTCACATGGGGCATGTCCGTAATTATACCATCGGTGATGTGATCTCGCGTTATCAGCGCCTGCAAGGCAAGAATGTGATGCAACCTATTGGTTGGGACGCATTTGGTTTGCCAGCCGAAGGGGCCGCTATCAAGAACAAAACCGCCCCTGCGCCTTGGACTTACGAAAACATTGATTACATGAAAGGCCAGCTGAAAATGCTGGGCTTCGGTTACGACTGGGATCGCGAAATCGCCACCTGTAGCCCAGATTACTACCGCTGGGAGCAAGAATTCTTCACCACGCTATACAACAAAGGCTTGGTCTACAAAAAGACCTCTTCGGTCAACTGGTGTCCGAATGACCAAACCGTGCTGGCGAACGAGCAGGTGCACGAAGGGTGCTGCTGGCGTTGTGACACCCCTGTCGAGCAAAAAGAAATTCCACAGTGGTTTATTAAAATCACCGATTATGCAGACGAGTTGCTGCAAGGCATCGACAAACTGGATGGTTGGCCAGAAATGGTGAAAACCATGCAACGTAACTGGATTGGCCGCTCAGAAGGGGTGGAGCTAACCTTTGACGTGGAAGGTGAGCACCCGGCACTGGATGTGTACACCACCCGTCCCGACACCTTGATGGGTGTCACCTATGTCGGTATTGCGGCGGGCCACCCACTGGCCGATGCCGCGGCCAAAAACAACCCAGCCTTGGCTGAATTTGTCCAAGAATGCCGTAACACCAAGGTAGCGGAAGCCGAGCTTGCCACCATGGAGAAAAAAGGCATGGCGACGGGCTTGTACGCCACGCATCCATTAAACGGCCGCCGCGTACCTATCTTTGTCGCCAACTTTGTACTGATGGACTACGGGACAGGCGCGGTCATGGCCGTGCCTGCCCACGACCAACGCGATTTTGAATTTGCCAGTAACTACGGCCTCGATATTGAGCCGGTGATCCTGGATGAAAACGGCCATGCGCCTGATTTGTCCGAGCAAGCCTATACAGAAACAGGCAAGCTCTTTAACTCGGGTGAATTTGATGGTTTGGACTTTGATGCCGCGTTTAATGCAATTGCCGCCAAGCTCGAGTCGTTGGGCAAAGGCAAGAAAACCGTTAACTTCCGTCTTCGTGACTGGGGCGTGTCACGCCAACGCTATTGGGGCGCGCCTATCCCCATGCTGAACACCGAAGACGGTGACGTGGTACCTGTCCCGACGGATGAACTGCCCGTGATCCTGCCAGAAGATGTGGTGATGGACGGGGTACAAAGCCCGATAAAAGCAGACAAACAGTGGGCACAAACCCAATACCAAGGCAAGCCTGCACTGCGTGAAACCGATACCTTCGATACCTTTATGGAATCGTCTTGGTATTATGCACGCTATTGCTCGCCGCAGGCCGATCAGATGCTCGACCCAAGTGCTGCCAACTACTGGCTGCCTGTGGATCAGTATATCGGCGGCATTGAGCACGCTTGTATGCACCTTCTCTACTCGCGCTTCTTCCACAAGTTGTTGCGTGATGAAAATATGGTTGATAGTGATGAGCCGTTTAAGCAACTACTGTGTCAAGGCATGGTACTGGCTGATGCCTTCTACTATACCGATGACAAAGGCGTGCGCGTGTGGGTATCACCAACCGAGGTGACCGTCGAACGTGACAGTAAAGGGCAAATTGTTAATGCGGTAGACCGCCAAGGCAATGCCGTGGTCCATGCGGGCATGACCAAGATGTCGAAGTCGAAAAACAACGGCATTGATCCGCAGCTTATGGTTGAGAAGTACGGCGCCGACACGGTACGCCTGTTCATGATGTTCGCCGCACCTGCTGATATGACCCTAGAGTGGAAAGAATCAGGGGTTGAGGGCTCACACCGCTTCTTGCGTCGCGTGTGGAAACTGGTTTACGAGCACAGCCAAAAAGGGCCTGTGGTGGCACTGGATGCAAATGCACTCAACAATGAGCAAAAAGCGGTGCGCCGCGAGGTGCATAAAGCCATTGCCAAAGTCAGTGATGACATGGGACGCCGTCAGACCTTTAACACTGCTATCGCGGCGATTATGGAGCTGATGAATCGATTGGTGAAAGCCCCACAACAAAGCGAGCAAGACCGTGCGGTACTTGATGAAGCCCTCAAAGCTGTGGTGCTCATGCTTTATCCGATCACCCCGCATATCTGCTTTAGCATGTGGCAGGCACTCGGTGAAACCCACATTGATGATGCAGGGTGGCCACAGGCCGACGAAGCAGCCATGGTTGAGGATGAGAAACTGATTATCGTCCAAGTCAACGGTAAACTGCGTGCCAAGATCACCGTCGCTGCAGATGCGGAGAAAGAGGCCGTAGAAGCCCAAGCGATGGCAGATGAAAACGTGGTGAAATTTACCGAAGACAAAACCGTGCGCAAGGTGATTTACGTGCCTGGCAAGCTGGTTAACATTGTTGCCAACTAACAAGGAGCGATGGAGTGAATCTGTTTAAGACAATGCTTCGCTCCCTGCTTGTCGCGATGGTCTGTTTGACCATCGCGTCTTGCGGGTTTGCCTTGCGCGGCAGCTACAATCTGCCCGATGAAGTGGATAAGGTCTCATTGACCAGCTTTGACCCTTATGGCGAGTTAACCCGACAAATGCGAAATGCCTTGCGTCAACACAAGGTCGATCTCGTCTCCCCTTCCAAGGAGGTGGCTAATATCCACTTGCTCGGGGAAAGCAATAGCGAACAAACGCTATCGCTTTATCAAAACAGCCGTGTGGCGGAGAAAGAATTTCGCTATGTCGCCCGTTATCGCGTTACCGTACCCGATAAAGGCAGTTATACCTATAACACCACCTTGAGTCGTAACTTCCTTGATAACCCACTGACAGCGTTGGCAAAGTCTGTAGAGGAAGATAAGTTAGTCGCGGAGATGCGTACAGAAGCCACTCGGCAAATTATGCGTCAGCTTTCCCAATTAAAAGGCGATATCGCCGAGTTTGAGCGCCAACAGGCCGAACAAGCGGCAATGGAGAAACTCGAGCAAGGTGAAACACCGACTAAGCCTGATGTTATCATTGAAACGCGACAAACCGAGACGAACACCGCGCAATGATGAGAACCTATCCCGACCAATTGGCGCAGCAGCTCAACCAACCGCTGCGCCAAACTTATTTGGTTTTTGGCTCCGACCCATTACTTAAACTCGAAGCACGCGATGCCATTGCACACGCGGCACGCGCCCAAGGTTTTGAAGAGCATCATAAATTTGTCATTGATGGTCAGCTAGATTGGCAAGAAGTCATCGATTGCTGTCAAGCACTTAGCTTGTTTGCGTCTCGGCAAATTATTGAACTTACCTGCCCTGACAATGGCCTCACCAGCACGCAAGCCAAGCAGCTTACCGAGCTGGCCGCTTATCTGCATCCTGATATCCTCTTATTGGTGCAAGGGGAAAGGCTCAACAAAAAGCAAGAAAGCGCCAAATGGTTTTCAGCGCTCGCCCAACACGGCTTATACGTGGTGTGTAACACCCCGGAAGCTCGTCACTTACCACGCTTTATTGAGCAACGCTGTCGTCACTTGGGACTAAAGCCTGATCAACCTGCGCTACAGCTATTAGCACAATGGCATGAAGGAAACCTCCTCGCCTTAGTGCAAAGTCTGCATATCTTGCAGCTACTTTATCCCGATGGTGCACTCACCTTGCCTCGTATTGAAAGTTCGCTGTCACGCCATCATCACTTTACCCCCTTCCAGCTCACCGATGCGCTGCTAGCCGGGAAGGCACAACGCGCGCAGCGGATACTCGACCAGCTTCGCGCTGAAGGGGAAGAGCCAACACTTCTGTTGCGACTGATTCAAAAAGAGCTTAAGCAGCTGTACAGCATTCAAGAGCAAGGACAAAAAGGCAGGCCGTTGAATGCCATCTTTGATCAGTTCCGTGTGTGGCAAACCCGTCGTCCCATGCTCACAGCCGCTCTCAATCGACTCAATAAAGCCCGGTTAATCACACTGCTACGCCGCTTGGCGCAGATAGAAATCAGGCTAAAAACGGACTTTGGTAGCGATCCTTGGCCGGATCTGCAGTATTTTTGTGCACTCATGACCCAAGCGTCCGAACCACTCACGCCCTAGCGTGTCCAAAGCGGTAGCAAGTGGTATACTGCCTAGATAAAACCAAGAGCAAAACACAGAGGTTTTCTTTGCAAGCGAACGAGTTAAAACAGTTTGTGACCGATAAGGTCGATGAGTTAAAAGCCAGCGATATTGTGACCCTGGATGTCCGCGACAAATCATGCATTACCGACTTTTTAGTGCTGTGCACCGGCAACTCTCGCCGTCATGTCGCCTCTATTGCCGAGCATGTGTGTGAACAAGCCCAAGCAGTGGATATCGACTCGCTCGGCACGGAAGGCCAAGATGACAGCGAATGGGTGGTCGTCGATTTAGGTGACGTCATGGTGCACGTCATGCAAGAGGAGCAACGCCAACTCTATCAATTGGAAAAGCTCTGGAACTAAACCATCATGAAAATCCAACTGATTGCGGTCGGCAATAAAATGCCCAAATGGGTAGAGCAAGGCTTTGAAGAATATCAACGCCGCTTTCCAAAAGACATGCCACTCGAGCTAATAGAGGTCCCTGCTGGCAAGCGCAGCAAAAATGCCGATATCGCCCGCATCTTGCAAAAAGAAGGGGACGCCATGTTGGCGGCCGTCAGCCGGGGTAGTCGCATTGTGACACTCGATATTCCCGGCAAGCCTTGGGACACACCACAATTGGCTAATCAGTTGGAAAAGTGGAAACTTGATGGCCGCGATGTCGCTATTTTGATCGGTGGGCCAGAGGGACTTGCGCCACAGTGTAAGGCTGCTGCGGAGCAAAGCTGGTCTCTGTCACCACTGACTCTGCCTCACCCATTAGTTCGGGTTATCATGGCAGAGAGCCTTTACCGCGCGTGGAGTGTCACCACCAATCATCCGTACCATCGAGAATAAGTTGAGATGAAGCGCCAACGAGTTGAAATACGAGACCACAGCGCCGAGGCGGCCTTGTTTGTGCGTCGCGCTATCGTCTGCTTTGTCGGTATTATGGCGTTGGTCGGGGTGCTGCTGACTAACCTTTATCATATTCAGGTGACCGAGCACCAAGACTACCAAACCCGCTCGAACGATAACCGTATCAAGGTCGTTCCCGTCGCCCCTAACCGTGGCCTGATTTATGATCGCAATGGAAAATTACTAGCGGAAAATCGTCCCGTTTATCACCTAGAAGTGACCCCTGAGCAAGTCGATGATATGCCGGCAACCCTCGCCCAGCTAAAAGACTTACTTTCATTGACCGACAAAGACATTGCCCGCTTTCAAAAAGAGCGTCGCCGCTCGCGACGGTTTAATGCCGTCGCACTAAAAACTCAGCTCACCGATAAAGAAGTTGCCATTTTTTCCGCGCACCAGCATCAGTTTTCTGGGGTGGAAATAAAAGCCTACTTAAAACGCCATTACCCTTACGGCGATGCACTGACCCATGTGCTCGGCTATGTCGCCAAAATCAATGATCGCGATATTGCCAAGCTAAGACAAAAAGGGGTGCTGAACAACTACAAAGCAACCCGAGACATCGGCAAGCTGGGGATCGAGAAATACTACGAGTCAACGCTGCATGGTAAAGCCGGCTACCAAGAAGTTGAGGTGAACAGCCGTGGCCGCGTGATACGCACGCTCAAATATGTGCCCCCGCAACCAGGCAAAGACCTTATCCTCAACCTCGATATTGATCTGCAGCTCTATGTGCGTGGGATCCTTGGTGACCGACGAGGCGCGGTGGTGGTGGTCGATCCTGACACCTCAGGCGTACTGGCGATGGTCTCTACCCCAAGCTATGACCCTAACTTATTTGTCCATGGCATCTCTGGCAAGCAATACCGGCAGCTGCTCAATGATAAAGATCGTCCCTTGGTCAATCGCGCCACTCTCGGTATTTATCCCCCCGCCTCGACGGTGAAGCCTTTCATTGCCGTTGCCGCGCTCGAAGAAGGCGTGGTCACCACCAAGACCACGCGTAACGACCCGGGTTATTGGCGGATCCCCAACTCGGATACGCGCCCCTTCCGCGATTGGCTCCCTTGGGGGCACGGACGGGTCAACATCGTGCAATCGATCGAGGAGTCGGTCGATACCTTCTTCTATCAAATCGCTTATGACATGGGGATCGATAAACTCTCTATGTGGATGGAAAAATTTGGCTTTGGCCAATACACGGGCATCGACATTCAAGAAGAAAGTAGCGCTAATATGCCTAACCGCGAATGGAAAATGAGTCGCTACCGCCAACCCTGGTATAAAGGTGACACGATTCCCGTCGGGATTGGGCAAGGTTATTGGACCGCCACCCCGATGCAAATCGTCAAAGCCTTGACCGTGCTACTCAACCGTGGCGACGTCAAAGCACCCAAACTATTAAACAAAACGCGCGATGAACATGGCACCCACAAACCCGACGCCGAGCCGTTTCCACCGATTAAAGGGGTCGACGATAAATATTGGGATGTCGGCCTTAAAGGTATGCAACTGGTTAACCACGGTCGCAAAGGAACCGCGCGTCGTTCATTCCGTTCTGCAGAATATTTGTCTGGCGGAAAATCAGGGACCGCTCAAGTATTTGGGCTGGGTGAAGACGAAGAATACAATGCGGATGAAATTGCTGAACATCTACGCGATCACGCACTTTTTATCGGCTTTGCACCCTTTGAAGATCCAGAAGTCGCGGTCTCTATGGTACTGGAAAACGCAGGCGGAGGCTCGAGCAACGGCGGCCCTATTGCCCGTCGCATCTTCGACCATATTTTGTTGGAAGACAAAGAGACAAACGAGGCCAAACAATGAGTTCACTTGCCCAAGTCAGCGCGAAACGCTCTTTGTTCGATCGCTTACACCTCGACCTGCCGATGCTGGTTGGCATTTTGTTACTGATGGGCTTCGGCCTTGTGGTGATGTATAGCGCCAGTGGTCAAAGCATGGTGATGATGGAACGCCAGGCGATCCGCATGCTGTTGGCGCTCGCGGTCATGTTTGCCCTCGCCCAAGTACCACCTCGCCACTATGAGTTCTGGGCGCCCTATTTGTATGCCGTGGGCGTGGTCTTACTAGCCGCCGTTCTATTGGTTGGCGAAACCGCAAAGGGTGCTCAGCGCTGGCTCGATCTCGGGGTGGTGACCTTCCAGCCATCAGAAATCATAAAACTTGCGGTACCGCTCATGCTGGCCCGCTATATTGGCAAAGATCCGCTTCCTCCCAAATTCACCCACTTACTCATCGCTCTGGTGTTACTGTTTGTCCCCACCATTATGATTGCTAAGCAACCCGATTTAGGCACATCCATACTGATTGCCGCCTCTGGGGTGTTTGTACTGTTTTTGGCCGGGATCAGTTGGAAAATTATTATTGCTGCCGTCGTCGCGCTCGCCAGTTTTGTCCCTGTACTCTGGTTTTTCCTAATGCATGATTATCAGCGTACCCGCGTGCTGACCTTGTTTAACCCAGAATCCGATCCCTTGGGCGCAGGCTATCACATCATTCAATCTAAAATTGCCATTGGCTCTGGTGGCTTAAGCGGCAAAGGCTGGCTGCAAGGGACACAGTCCCAATTGGAGTTTCTCCCTGAGCGACACACTGACTTTATTTTCGCCGTAATCGCTGAAGAATGGGGGTTGATCGGTGTCTGTGTACTGCTGGCCCTGTACCTCTTTTTGATTGGCCGCGGGCTAATGCTCGCCAGCCGTGCCCAAACGGCGTTTGGCCGGATGATGGCTGGCAGCATCGTGTTAAGCTTTTTTGTTTATGTTTTTGTCAATATTGGCATGGTCAGCGGCATTCTTCCTGTGGTTGGGGTACCCTTACCACTTATCAGTTATGGCGGCACCTCGATGGTCACACTGATGGCCGGTTTTGGCATTCTGATGTCTATTCACACTCATCGTAAAATGTTATCCAGGGCATAAACATGCGAGCTATTATCGTTTCTAGCGCTATCGTCTTATTAAGTGCATGCAGCAGCCAGCAAGGCCGCTACGACATGCACAGTGATAAAGCACCCGAGACGGTGCCACCGGTTATTCACGCAGAAAACGCGCAACCTAGATATGAGCCCTACAGCCTCGCGGGTAACAAAGATTACACGTTAAAGGGTCAGCGCTATCAAATTTTACGCGATCCAAAAGGCTACCAAGAGGCGGGCATTGCTTCATGGTATGGGGAAAAATTTCATGGCCATCGCACCTCTAATGGCGAAGTGTACGATATGTACTCTATGTCAGCCGCGCACAAAACCCTTCCCCTGCCCAGTTACGTGGAAGTGACCAACCAAAATAATGGTAAAAAGGCCATTGTGCGCGTCAATGACCGCGGCCCCTTTCACAATCAACGCTTGATAGACCTAAGCTACGCTGCCGCCAAAAAGCTAGATGTATTAAAAACAGGCACAGCGCCCGTATCACTGCGTCTACTCTCGCCGAGTAAGCCTGCGGATGACGAGTGGCACTCCGCGCGTCATCATGCTTATTATGTACAACTCGCCGCGCTATCTGATGGCCTAAAAGCCAATCAAAAAGCGGAACAATTGGCGAAGGCCCATGGTCTACCGACACATATCGCCCGCCGTGATACCGTGTATCGTGTTCGCTTTGGACCTTTTTACGATAGAGACCAAGCACAGCAAGCGATGCGCACGGCAAAGCAGCATCAGTTGCCAGGGGCATTTATCGTTACCGAAGCACTTGTGAATGGTGACACATCTGTCACAGGTGCAAAAACAAACAATCAATAAGTTAAAGAAATCGAGCCTGTCCCTCTATCCGCAATTTGGTATAGTGAGGGCACAGTATCGACATCGATAACCGACATAAGTACTAACAATGATGAATAAAACCGTTTTCCGCATGCGTACACTGCTTTCTGCAGCCCTGTTCGCCTCTGCGACTGCTCAAGCCGCGCCTGCTGTTGTGCCTGATGCGCCGCAAATTGCCGCCAAAGGCTACGTATTAATGGATTATCATTCCGGCGAGGTGCTGGCGGAAAATAACGCCTATCAACGCCTTAATCCTGCGAGTTTGACCAAAATGATGACCAGTTACGTGATTGGTCAGGAAGTTGAGCGTGGCAATATCTCGATGGATGATGACGTTGTCATTAGTGAGAATGCGTGGGCCAAAAACTTCCCCGGCTCTTCGAAGATGTTTATCGAAGTCGGCACCACGGTCAAAGCGGCAGATCTCAATCGTGGCATTATTATCCAGTCAGGCAACGATGCCTGTGTGGCGATGGCTGAACATGTTGCCGGCTCAGAAGACGCCTTTGTCGATCTGATGAACCGCTGGGGCGAAACCCTGGGCATGGACAGCTCTCACTTTTCTAATGTTCACGGTTTGGACTCCAAAGATCTTTACACCACGCCGTACGATATGGCGCTACTCGGCCAAGCCCTTATTCGTGATGTACCGGCGGAATACCGTATTTATAAAGAGAAAGCCTTCACCTATAACGGTATCACGCAATACAACCGTAATGGTTTGCTGTGGGATAAGAGCCTCAACGTCGATGGTATTAAAACCGGCCACACTGACGGTGCTGGCTACAACCTTGTCACCTCTGCCACCGAGGGCGACATGCGTCTTATCTCGGTGGTCATGGGCACCAAAAGCGCCAATGCCCGCAAAGCAGAGAGCAAGAAACTACTCAACTATGGTTTCCGCTTCTTTGAAACCGTCGCGCCTCACAAAGCCAACGAAACCTTTGTGACTGAGAAGGTCTGGATGGGTGATACAGACGAAGTCGCGCTCGGCGTGACAGAAGACACCTTTGTCACGCTTCCCCGTGGCAAGGCGCAAGATCTGAAAGCCAGTTTTGTCCTCGACAACACCTTGGAAGCCCCGATCAGTAAAGGTGATGTCGTGGGTAAACTCTTCTATCAAGTGGATGATGAGGATGTGGCGGAATACCCACTTGTCGCTCTAAACGATGTTGAAAAGGGTGGGCTTTTTAGTCGCTTAATAGATTACATCGTGATGATGTTTAAAAACCTCGTCGGTTAACCCTCTCTGTGCCGCCCACCAACTTGGTGGGCGGCTTGTTTTCTCGCGCTTGGCAGATTAGTATTTCGCGTTAATCGTGATCAATCGCACAAACGCGTGCCTCTATCAGCCTGCAGTTGGGAGTTAACATGCAAGAGCAACCGAAATTAAAAGATCTGTTGGAGTTTCCTTGCCAATTCACCTACAAGGTGGTGGGCCAGGCAAAACCTGAGCTACCCGATCATGTGCTGACCGTGATCCAGCGTCATGCGCCTGGCGACTACAGCCCAGCCGTCAAGCCGAGTGCCAAGGGCAACTATCATTCGGTCTCTATTACTATTAAGGCGACATCTATTGAGCAAGTAGAAACCTTATATAAAGAGCTGGGTGAGATTGAAATTGTCCGCATGGTTCTCTAATTCGAATACCCACACGACTGGCGGCTTTAAATCACGCTGCCAGCCTCTATAATATCGCCACTGACAACAACACGGGAAATGGGTTTGCAGCACCAACTCGTTGTAAGGCACCTTGGCCGTCAACCGTACCTACGCGTCTGGGAGCAGATGCGAGACTTTACCGATCGTCGCGACGAAGACACGCGTGATGAAGTCTGGCTGGTTGAGCATGATCCGGTTTTTACCCAAGGACAAGCGGGAAAAACGGAGCATGTATTGGTCCCTGGCGACATCCCAGTCGTACAATCAGATCGTGGCGGACAGGTGACCTATCATGGGCCAGGCCAGCTCGTCGCCTATTTCCTGATAAACCTCAAACGTAAAAAAGTCGGTGTGCGGGCGCTCGTTAGCCATATTGAAGATCTTGTGGTGAGCACATTAGCACACTTCCACGTTGACGCTTACGCTCGCCCAGATGCGCCCGGTGTTTACGTTAACGATGCAAAAATATGTTCTCTTGGGCTCCGTATCCGTCGCGGGTGCTCATTCCATGGACTGGCACTCAACATCAATATGGACTTATCACCGTTTCAGCGTATTAATCCATGTGGTTACGCTGGTATGGCCATGACGCAACTGAGCGATCAGGTTGGCAAAGTCACGCTCGAGGACGTTCAACCTGTGCTGGTAGACACTTTAACTCAACAGCTGATGTATTCTGAGGTTGAGTTTACAACGGAAAGCAGCGATTTATGAGCAAACCGATTCAGATGGAACGCGGTGTTAAGTACCGCGACGCCGACAAAATGGCGCTTATCCCGGTCAAAAATATGCCGACCGAGCAAAAAGAAGTGCTGCGTAAGCCTGATTGGATGAAGATCAAGCTCCCGGCTGAAACCGCACGCATTAAAGAAATCAAAGACGCGATGCGCAAAAACAACCTTCACTCTGTGTGTGAAGAGGCGTCGTGTCCGAACCTTGCCGAGTGCTTCAGCCACGGCACGGCGACCTTTATGATTCTCGGGGCCATTTGTACCCGTCGTTGTCCTTTTTGTGATGTCGCCCATGGTCGTCCTGTTGCCCCTGATAGCGAAGAGCCAAAGCATCTGGCGCAAACGATCAAAGACATGAAACTGCGCTATGTGGTGATCACCTCAGTTGACCGTGATGATTTGCGTGACGGTGGTGCCCAGCATTTTGTCGATTGTACCCGTGAAATCCGCGCGCTCAATCCAGAGATCCAAATTGAGACATTGGTGCCTGACTTCCGTGGCCGTATGGATCGCGCACTCGATATCTTGCAAAACAATCCACCCGATGTGTTCAACCACAACCTGGAAACTGCGCCGCGGTTGTACCGCAAAGCCCGCCCTGGTGCCAATTATCAGTGGTCACTGGATCTGCTGAAAAAGTTTAAAGAGATGCACCCTGAGGTGCCCACCAAGTCAGGCTTGATGATGGGCTTGGGTGAAACCAAAGAAGAGATCATCGAGGTTCTCAAAGACTTGCGTGCGCACGGCGTGACTATGCTTACGCTTGGCCAGTACTTGGCACCGAGCCGCCACCACTTACCGGTTGAGCGTTATGTGCCACCTGAAGAGTTTGACGAGCTGAAAGAGATTGCCCTCGATTTGGGCTTTACGCATGCCGCATGCGGCCCGTTTGTTCGCTCTTCCTACCATGCCGATCTACAGGCGAAAGGCGTGGAAATCAAATAAGCGCCCAAGCTGTTGAGACAAAAAACCGCTAGCCAGACTAGCGGTTTTTTATTATCGATGATCTTGGGTACTCAGTGACGTGATAAATAGTCCGCACGCCCCACCCATTTATAGGTAGTCAGCTCCTCGAGCCCCATCGGGCCACGTGCATGCAGCTTTTGCGTCGAAACTGCCACTTCTGCCCCAAGCCCAAACTGCGCACCATCGGTGAAGCGCGTTGAGGCGTTGACATACACTGCCGCCGAGCCAGCACCATTAATAAAGGTTTCAGCTGCCTGCAAGTCGTTGGTCAAAATGGCATCGGAATGGCTGGCATTGTGCGCGCGCATATGCGCGAGCGCTTCATCCACACTATCAACCACCACCACACCAAGCGTTGGCCCCAACCACTCGCTATCAAAGTCCCCTATCTGCGCCTCACGCAGTTGCTCGACGCCATCAAGATAAGGCAATGCGCTTGAACCAGCGACAATGTGCAAACCGTGCTGATTAAAGAGGGGGGTCAAACGAGCAAATAGTTGTGCTGCAACGTCTTTGTGCACCAGTAAGGTGTCTAAGGCATTACAGGCTGAGGGGCGATCTGTCTTGGCATTGAGGATCACCTCGGGGGCCCTATCAAGATCGGCACTGTGATCTACATACAAGTGGCTAATGCCAAATCCCCCGATAATCACAGGGATGGTGCTGTTTTGTTTACACATTTTATGTAGTCCAGCCCCACCACGTGGAATGATCATGTCGACATATTCATCAAGGGTCAGTAACTCAGAGACCAGCGCGCGATCCGGTTTTTCAATATATTGCACCGAGGCATGTGGCAGACCGGCTTTCTCTAACCCTGCTTGAATAACCTTTACCAATACCTGGTTAGTCGCAAAGGTTTCTTTCCCGCCTCGCAAAATGGCGGCATTGCCCGTTTTTAAGCACAACGCCGCGATATCAATGGTGACATTGGGGCGCGCCTCGTAAATCACTCCAATAACCCCTAGCGGTTCACGGCGCTTTGACAAGGACATACCGTTTTCCAGCAGCTTATGATCAAGCATCTGTCCGACGGGATCAGCCAGCGCAATCACTTGCCTCACATCGCTGGCCATATTGGTTAAACGTTCTGGGGTCAGGGTTAGGCGGTCCAACATCGCAGGATCCATGTCTGCCTCACGGGCGGCGGCGAGATCGCTTTGGTTGGCGGCTAAGATCGCCGTTTGCTGCGCATCAAGCTCATCGGCAATAATGGCGAGTGCTTGGTTTTTGATGGCCGTGGATGTCACAGCCAGTTGGTGTGCAGCCTCTTTGGCCGCTTTACCCATGTTTTGTAAGCTCATTGTGTCCCCGTCTTGCTCTTTTTTAATTGTCTACTACCACAAGGTCATCACGGTGCATCGCGACAGGCCCGTATTCATAACCAAGAATATCCGTGATTTGCTGGCTATGCGCGCCAGCAATACGGCGCAAATCACTGGCGGTATAGCGGCAAATACCACGCGCAACGCATTTTCCCTCCACTGAGAGAATACGCACTACCTCGCCGCGTGAGAACGCCCCTTTCACCGCAACGATGCCTTTGCTCAACAAGCTGCTACCTTTTTGCGTCACCGCGGTAATCGCACCTGCATCGACGACGATATCACCCGCTGGTGGGGGCCCGGCAAGGATCCAGCGTTTACGACTCTCTAGCGGGCTTTCTAGAGGCAAAAAGCGTGTGCCAGCGTTATCCCCAACGATGACTTTTTGAATCACTTCAGGCTTACTCCCCGCGGCAATGGTCACTTCAACACCCGCTCGACGGCCAATATCAGCCGCTTGAAGCTTGGTCGCCATCCCGCCGGTGCCAAGGCCCCCTACGCTGCCACCTGCTAATTTGCGTAAGGTTTCATCAATGGTATGGACTTCACGAATCAGCTCGGCATCGGGGTTGGAACGCGGATCGGCCGTAAACAAGCCGGGTTGGTCTGTTAACAGCAGGAGTTTGTCGGCATCCGCGAGAATCGCGACCAATGCGGATAAGTTATCGTTATCACCGACTTTGATTTCAGAAGTGGCAACCGCATCGTTCTCATTCACAATCGGAATGATGCCATTATCCAGCAAGGCCTGAAGCATATCACGGGCGTTGAGAAAACGTTCTCGGTGCTCTAAATCGGCCCGGGTAAGCAACATTTGACCGACTTGAAAGCCGTACAAAGCAAACAGGTGCTCCCAGGTTTGTATTAAACGGCATTGCCCCACCGCGGCCAGCATTTGCTTGTTAGCCACGGTGTCAGCGAGTACCGGATAGCCGAGGTGCTCTCTGCCTGCGGCAATCGCCGCGGATGACACAATGATCACCTGGTGACCTTGCTGGCGTAAACGCGCGCATTGGCGTACCAGCTCGACCATATGTGCTTGGTCTAAACGCGCAGAGCCGCCCGTTAACACACTGGTGCCGAGTTTTACCACCAACGTTTGAGGAGAGACGCTGGCCGCAAGGTCACCGTCTTGGAATACATCTTGAATTGTCATGGTTGCCTGATCCACAAAAGCGTATGTCTCTCTTTTATCAATCCCTCGTGTATTTAACAAGGGGTGGGATCAGGCAAATGGCGGGTTACTCTGAGCAAGCCAGTTCGGGTTCAGTCAGAGCTTGGCTTGGTGAAAGGGCAAGGTTTAATTCATCTTCTAGCAAGGCGCACAACTTGTCATAAAAGTGAGTCAGGGTTTTATCCACTGCTGCTTGCGCTTCACGCGGAATCGACTTGGCGACCCAATCCCCTTTTTTATCATACAAACCAAAGCCATAGCGATATTCAAAGCCTTCAAAGTGCGGAGTGAGTTCTAACCACCAGCCCCAGAATTCGCGTGCATCGGGATCTTTTTTAGCATCCACACAGACAGATAGACTATCGAAAAAGTAGCGCTCAGTGTCTGACTTTCCTTCGCGAAAGTAAGGGCCCAATGCAGTAAAACGTGTTTTTAATCGTCCATATGAAAGCGGTAATTGCTCGCTCATCGTGTCCTCCAATGGCACTTTGACGTCCTTGTTCATGGTATATCATGGGCTTAGCCATCAGGTGAACGACAATATCTCGCTTTCAGCGGTGGATCACATCTTCATTTTTATCCGTGCCCTCATCATTCGATTAAAGCACATCCTCGAACCACTTAACGGTTTCAGTCAAAGCGCGGTGATAGCCATCATGTAGCGGGGTATTCGGTAAGGTCATGGCTTTGCCACCGCGACTGTATCTGGCGATCATTTGATTGTCTGACTCCGGACAAACAGGATCATCTTTAAGGCTAAGTGCAAGGATAGGCACCTCTGTGCGCCGCCCGGTGAGTAGCCCTTGATTTTTTAATGACCACGCCTGTAAACGGGTTTTCAATGTGTCAATAGGAATGCGACGTCCTAAGCGCGATCCCAGGGTATCGAGGTACATAGGTGGCATTTTTTTCATTAGGGAAGCGTCTGTCAGCAACGCATGAACAATGCCACCCAGTGACGCACTGGCTTTCACCCGATGCGGCTCGAGAAACGCCATTCTGACTGCCGGGTTAGCACCAAAGCGAATCCCCATGGTGCCCACACGGTGATGATCCACCCAAGGTACATCGACCAATTTATCCAGCATCGCGGTGTGCAAACGGCTGGTATCTTCATTGAGATGCCAATGACAGCTATGCCCCACGGACGGCATATCCAGGGTTAACACCGCTATGTCGGCGGGGGCAAAGTAGTCAACGAACAGGCGCCACAAGTCAGTTTGTAAGCTATCTAAGCTGCCGCTTAAGATAACCACCGGCAAAGTAGCGTCGGTGCGGGGTAAATAGAGGTACCCTTTCAGTGACTTTCCATCGAGTCGCGTCTCCACCGTTTTTACTGTGAACGGCAATTGCGCAATCGCACTTTCAAATGCCTTAAATGCCAAGGTTTCCGACTGCAGCGCCAAGCTGTCCCCTTTCAAGTGAGG
Source organism: Salinivibrio sp. SS3 (assembly GCF_001722105.1). Taxonomy (NCBI): domain Bacteria; kingdom Pseudomonadati; phylum Pseudomonadota; class Gammaproteobacteria; order Vibrionales; family Vibrionaceae; genus Salinivibrio; species Salinivibrio sp. SS3. The sequence goes on from NZ_MEBQ01000004.1 coordinate 130,545, forward strand.
GTATGCGGCAATACCAAAATACGTGCAAGCTTGTAACCATTGCTCCCCCGCTTGTTTGGCTTTTCCCTCATCCATCAAGGCTTGGGCGGCTTTTTGATGCTGCATGCCAACCGCGGTCCATTCATAGTTCCAGTTTCCCGAGCGATAGCCTTCTACCGTATCAAGCAGTGAATCGACCGAACGTGAATTATCCGAGTATGCGATGCGGGCAAAAATCGCTTCCATTTCCAATGGGTCGACCCCTTGCCATGTCCATTGACCACGGCGGCGCATTCGATACCAACTCGACTCACTGTCACCATCAAATGCCGAGTAATCTGACTGTTGGATTTGCTGGACGGCCCCGAACAGGGTCGATGTCTCGGTGGCATGCTTGTGTTTAGCAAACAGCTTGACCGATAGGTTTTGTGATTCGTTGTCCGACACACCCACTCCTAGGCTTTTTATGTAACGTGCTGTTAGTTTAAACCATACACATATCAAGGCCATGATTTTCCGCGCTAATCAGCCACACCCGTCCAAACGCAGCCACAGAAACCAAAAACGCCGCGTGATCACGCGGCGTTTAAAGGTGCGAGCATGAATGACTTACTTGGCGATGGGATCAATATAACTGACCGCCATATCCCAAGGCTGTTCAATCCAAGTGTCTTGGGCAATGTCGACCACATAGTCATCAACCAAAGGCTTCCCAGCCGGCTTGGCACTGACGGTGACAAAACGGGCTTTCGGATATAGCTGGCGGACCATTTCTGCGGTCCCACCGGTATCCACCAGATCATCGACCACGATAAAGCCTTCACCATCACCGGGCGCTTGCTTCACCACACGCATATCACGTTGATGATCATGGTCATAACTTGAGATACACACAGTATCGACATGACGAATACCCAGCTCACGCGCCAGTATGGCAGCAGGCACGAGGCCCCCGCGGCTGACGGCAATAATTCCCTTCCATTGCTCTGCGGGCAGCAACTTCTCCGCCAATTGACGGGTGTACATCTGCATATTGTCCCAAGTGATAATAAACTTATTGCTCATGGTGAAAACCTCGTGGCGACTCTCGCCTTGTTATAACATCAAATGCGGACAGCTGTTTTACACCAAGAAAACGAACTTGAGTAAGAACAACCCCGCCAAAATCCAAATACTGACAGGGACTTCTCGCCCTTTGCCCGCAAAGGTTTTTACGGCACAAAATGCAATAAAGCCAAGCCCGATGCCGCTTGCAATCGAGTAAGTGAGCGGCATCAGCAAACAAACAACCACCACGGGTGCCGCTTCAGTGAGATCTCGCCAGTTGATGCCAACCAAGCCCGACATCATCAAAATCGCCACATAAAACAATGCGCCGGCGGTCGCATAAGCCGGCACCATACCAGCAAGCGGCGCAAAAAAGAGCGCGAGCAAAAACAAGATACCGACAACGACCGCCGTTAGGCCTGTGCGCCCGCCCGTGGCGACCCCAGAGACACTCTCAATATAAGAGGTCGTGTTTGACGTGCCTAAAAGCGCCCCGACGGAGGTCGCGGTACTGTCTGCCAGTAAAGCACGATTTAAGCGCGGTAGTTTACCATCTTTGTCGAGCAGTTCCGCGCGCTGTGCCACACCCACTAAGGTTCCTGCGGTATCAAAAAGGTCAACAAACAAAAATGCGAACACAATCGAGACCAGACCCACTTCCAATGCACCGGAAAAGTCTAACTGCATAAAGGTTGGTGCTAAGCTGGGTGGAGCTGACATCACGCCACCATAAGACACATCACCGGCCACCACACCAATCACGGTGACCGCTAAAATGGCGATCATCACCGCCCCTTTCAAGCCACGGTGCACAAGGCCAATGGTCAGGAAGAAACCCAATGCCGCCATTGCAGGTGCGAACGCAGTGACATCACCGAGCGCCACGAGGGTGGCGGGATGATCGACCACAATCCCCGCATTTTGTAAGGCGATGAGCGCTAAGAAAAGGCCAATACCGGCAGAAATCCCGGTTCTTAGTGGCATGGGAATAGAGTTAATAATCCATTCTCGCACGCGCAATACACTCAGCAAGATAAAACATAGACCCGAGATAAACACCGCCGCTAGCGCAACCTGCCACGAGTGACCCATCTGCAATACCACCGTATAGGTGAAAAAGGCATTCAAGCCCATACCCGGCGCTTGCGCCACTGGGTAATTGGCCACAATCCCCATCACTAAACAACCGATCGCGGCGGCGAGACAGGTGGCGACAAAGACTGCGCCTTTGTCCATGCCTGTTTCGGCCAAAATCGATGGGTTGACGAATATGATGTACGCCATGGTTAAGAAGGTGGTAAACCCAGCAATCACTTCCGTGCGAAGATCCGTGCCATGGGCTTTGAGTTTAAATAAACGCTCTAACATCGGTTTTTGTCCCAAACTAAACGTGGTGTATCACGAGATACAAAAGGAAAACGTTTGCGTACTAAAATTTGGCGCAAATCTTACCGATCGGCGGCGGAAATTTCCAGGATAAAAAGCTCGAAATCACCGTGATTATCGCTGATTAGAACGAATAACTATCAAAACAGTCAGTATAGTTGGACAGTGGACGAGCAAGACAAAAAAAACGCCACACATAGTGCGGCGCCAGAATTAAAGCGTTTGCTTCTGGATCAGAAATGACTCTGTAAGAGCGGGGGAATCGTAAAACTTACTTGCTATACCCGAACGATGTCGGATATGTAAAACCTTGTGTATAGACTGACTGCTGGTTCCAGTAGTAGCTTGATACCATGCCTTCCATTTTTAACCTCTCTCAAGTTTAAACCAATGTTGTTCACATTTATCTCGGTTCCTTGGAGGCGAATACTCGGGTTCACTCCATGAACAACTGGCAAGCTTGGTTGCCAATGTCTAGATAATAGCCCAATGGTAATTTATTTACAAGCATTAAGGTGACCATAGTCACAAAAAATTCATATGTGTAATTTAATTACAATAAAAACGCCTAGTAAAGCTGGCATAAGCGGTTTCTATGGGTGACTGTTGTCAATATAGAGACAGTGATATCCTTGGGTTTGTTTTTCCATTCCAGTGAGGCCTGCTACGAAAAAGGCCATAGATAAAATAAAATGGAGTCTACCGTGTCTGAAATCAGCCAATTATCACCTCGCCCCGTTTGGGCATTCTTCGACCAGATCTGTGCTATTCCTCATCCTTCTTATCATGAGTCACAACTTGCTCAATTTATTATCGACTGGGCCAAAGGACGCGGCCTAGACGTCCGTCAGGATCAAACGGGTAACCTATTGATTCGTAAACCGGCAACACCCGGAATGGAAAATCGTAAAGGGGTTGTCCTCCAAGCCCACTTGGATATGGTGCCGCAGAAAAACGAGCACACTGTGCACGATTTCACGCGCGATCCTATTCGCCCTTATGTCGATGGTGACTGGGTGACCGCTGATGGCACGACATTAGGCGCAGATAATGGCATTGGTATGGCTTCATGCCTTGCGGTACTGGACGCTGATGACATCGAACATGGTCCGCTAGAGGTGCTACTCACCACCAATGAAGAAGCCGGGATGGATGGCGCATTTGGCTTGGAAGCAGGATGGCTAAACGGGGACATCTTGCTCAACACGGATTCGGAGCAAGAAGGGGAAGTGTACATGGGCTGTGCCGGTGGCGTCGATGCCAGTATGCACTTTCCAATAGAGCGTCAGGCAGACGATGAAGGACTTGCACGTTTTACGGTGGGGATCAAAGGGCTAAAAGGCGGCCATTCGGGCGTCGATATTCATACGGGTCGCGCCAATGCCAATAAATTACTGGCCCGTTTGCTCAGTCATCACCTTGGTGAAACAGATACTCGCCTACTTGCATTACGCGGCGGCACCTTGCGCAATGCCATCCCACGAGAGGCGTTTGCCGATATCGCCGTCCCTGCCGATCAGCAGCAAGCACTGGCGGCCGCGATCGATGACTTTGCCATGTTGATGAAAGCGGAGCTCGGCCAGCTTGAACCGCAAATCACTGTCATTCTAGAGCCATGTGACAACCCCGTAGCACCACTGACACGCGCCGTGCAGTCCCGCTTATTAGCGGCGTTAAATGCAGCACCAAACGGCGTCGTAAGAATGAGTGATGATATACCTGGCGTCGTGGAGACGTCACTGAACTTAGGGGTTATCAACACCGAAGAGGATCGTATCACTGTACTATTTCTGATCCGCTCGTTAATCGATTCGGGCAGAGAAATGATGCAAGGAATGCTACAGTCGTTGGCGAGTCTTGCCAATGTCACGGTCGAGTTCTCAGGGGCATACCCAGGCTGGAAGCCCGATCCTGACTCGCAAATCATGCATATCTTTCGTGACACCTATGAGGGCATTTATCAGCGTAAGCCTGATATCATGGTGATTCATGCCGGTCTTGAATGTGGCTTGTTTAAGAAGCCGTACCCAACGATGGATATGATCTCATTCGGCCCAACCATCAAGTTCCCCCATTCGCCCGATGAAAAAGTGCATATCGATAGTGTGGGTCATTACTGGCAGCAAATGCAGGCCATTTTAAAGGCAATCCCCGCTAAATCGGCCTAACCCAGTAAACTGAGTTGGGGGGCAGTGTCGTCCCCCAACCCTACCGATAGCCCAATCAGTCGTATACGTCTTCCCTCGCCACGATAAAACGCCTCATGCAGCAAGGTATCAAACAACGCGCGGTCAAGTGACTCGCATCGATGGGCCACCGTGGTGGTTTGAAAATCATTAAACTTGATTTTGATCCCCTGCCGACAAATTCGGCCATTGGCATCGGCTTTTTCTAAGCGGAGCAATAACGCTTGATAAAGATGCTCTATCCAGGGTAAACAAGCCTCGAGCTGGTCAATATCCTCAGATAGGGTACGCTCCACCCCCACGGATTTGCGAACTCGCTCAACTTCAACCTCTCGTGGGTCAATACCGTGCGCCCGCTGCCATAGCACGGCACCAAATTTCCCCATCCGCTGTATCAAGGCGGTTTGGTCGCAAGCCTGGATATCTGCGCAGGTGAAAAGATTCCATTCGTGTAATCTCGTCAGTGTGACTCGCCCCACACCAGGAATCGACTGCAAAGGGAGGTCACGGACAAAGTCATCGACCTGATCTGGCGCCACGACACAAATACCATCGGGTTTGTTTTTGTCTGACGCGACTTTAGCAACAAACTTCACCGGTGCCACGCCCGCGGAGGCAGTTAACGCTAATTCATGCCGAATGTCTCGCCGGATGGCTTCGGCTATTAAGGTCGCAGAATTTTGATAACATTGCGTTTCAGAGACATCGAGATAGGCTTCGTCAAGGGAAAGCGGTTCTATGGTATCAGTGTAGCGGTGAAAGATAGCATGAAGCTGCTGAGACACTCGGCGGTATTTACCCATGTCGCCGCGCATGACGGTTAGCCCAGGGCATAGTTTGAGGGCTTGGGCCGTCGCCATCGCCGAGCGGATCCCAAATCGGCGCGCCGGATAATTACAAGTGGCGATGACACCTCGTCCATTCGCAGACCCACCAATCGCTAAGGGAATGGTTTGCAACGCAGGATTATCGCGCATTTCGACGGCCGCATAAAAACAGTCCATGTCGATATGGATGATTTTCTTGCTCGCACGGCCGGTTATTGAGCTGGTCATTATGCTGCGTCGCTAAAAAGCCCATCGGTGGCGATCACCACGATGGGCATTGTCCCTAGATTATTTGGTTTTTCTTCCATTCACGCGTTTTTTCTGCGCGCTCTTCTCGCTTTTTCCGCGCATCGCATGGCTCTGGGCAGTCACACTCTTTCTCGATACCGACGGCCCCTAAGCCGCCACAGCTACCACTGATGGTTTTCTGCTGCACAATGTAACCAATCGCCATACCGGCAATGACGAGTACAAAGACAGCAAAGGTGATAAGAAAAACTGACATAATTGCTCACCTACTTTTAGTCGTCACGCTCAGCGAGATACCGCTGAGCGCTAGTTCCACGCCTGATGCGTGTAATAGACGCCAGTGCGTGACGCACTAACGGTTTAGATACGGTTTAAAGGCCTCTGACGCCATTTCTTTATACCCGTCATCGGTTTTGACCACCATAAACGCGGGAATATCCGCTTGATTGGCCAGCGCCATGGCCTTTTCTGGCCCCAACACCATAAAACCCGTCGCTAAGCCATCCGCGGTCATGCAAGAGGGATCAAGCACGGTGACGGACACGAGGTGATGGTTAATGGGTCGTCCTGTTTTGGGATCAATAATGTGCGAATAACGTACACCATCTTGCTCAAAATAGTTGCGGTAATCGCCAGACGTGGCGACGGCCATATCACCGGGTTGAATGATCTCCTGCACAGATTGCGCGCCAGCACTGGGTTTTTCAATGGCAATCCGCCATGGGTTTTGATCTTGATTGACACCCTTTAATTGTAACTCACCACCAATCTCAACCAAATAATTATCGAGCCCAAGCGACCCTAGATAATTGGCGACCACATCGACGCCATACCCTTTGGCAATGGTCGATAAGTCGACGTATAAATCAGGATGGGTTTTGGTAAGGGTGTTATCCTCAACCTGTAAATGCGACAACCCAACCCTTTCCATGCGAGAGGCGATGTCTTTGTCGCTCGGAATATTCTCGGGGCGTTTCTCTGGCCCAAAGCTCCATAAGTTCACCAATGGGCCGACGGTGACATCTAACGCCCCTTGAGTGAACGTATTCAGCCGTATCGCCTCTTTTACTACCGTTGCGGTTGCGGGTGATACGTCCATTGGTATATCCGCTTTCTGCTGATTGAACTGGCTTAATTCGGAGTCGGTACGATACGTCGACATCTGATCGTTAACCGTTTCCAAACGCGCATCAATCTCAGCTTGAACCTTATCTTGAGATGGGGTGTTCTCTGTGGCGATATATTTCACCGAGTAGTATGTTCCCATGGTCTCACCAGTCAGATGCACCAACTCAGGGGCACGGTCGCAACCGAGTAATCCCACAATCAGCGCAAATACCCATGCACAGCGTAACCATAACGTCTTCATAGCGGTGTCCTTGGACATCAGTTTCATACGTAAAAATGGCTGGCCCATAGGCCAGCCATTAAGCGGTAAGATAGACTGTCGGTGTTTACCCGCCGAAATCATCCAACATGATGTTTTCGTCTTCGACACCCAGGTCTTTAAGCAAACCAATCACGGCGGCGTTCATCATCGGCGGCCCACACATGTAGTACTCACAATCTTCTGGCGCTTCATGATCTTTCAGATAGTTTTCATAAAGCACATTGTGAATAAAGCCCGTGTCCCCTTCCCAGTTATCTTCTGGAAGCGGATCCGATAGCGCACAGTACCATTCAAAGTTATCGTTTTGCTCTTGGAGCATATCGAAATCTTCGACGTAGAACATTTCTCGCTTCGAGCGCGCCCCATACCAGAAGGTGATCTTACGGTCGGTATTCAGACGTTTAAGCTGGTCAAAGATGTGTGAACGCATTGGCGCCATACCGGCACCACCACCCACAAACACCATCTCCGCATCGGTGTCTTTAGCAAAGAACTCACCGAATGGGCCTGAGATTGTGCACTTGTCGCCTGGCTTAAGTGACCAAATATAAGATGACATCTGACCCGGTGGCACATCAGGATTACGTGGTGGTGGTGTTGCCACACGCACGTTCAGCATGATAATGCCTTCTTCTTCTGGGTAGTTAGCCATCGAGTACGCACGAATGATCTCTTCATCCACCTTCGACTCATAGCGGAAAAGGTTAAACTTCTCCCAGTCTTCTCGGTATTCCTCAGGAATATCAAAATCTGCGTATTTGATGTGATGCGGTGGCGCTTCAATCTGAATATAGCCGCCGGCTCGGAAGGGAACCGACTCACCATCAGGGATGCGCAGTTTAAGCTCTTTGATGAATGTGGCTTCGTTATCGTTGGAGATAACTTCACATTCCCACTTCTTCACACCAAAAATTTCTTCCGGCAGCTCAATTTTCATGTCTTGTTTTATTGCCACCTGACATGAAAGACGCTCACCTTCACGCGCTTCGCCTTTGGTGATGTGGTCAAGCTCGGTGGGCAGAATATCACCACCCCCTTCTTTAATTTTCACGCGACATTGACCGCATGAACCACCGCCACCACAGGCAGACGATACAAACACACCAGCACCGGCCAGTGCGCCAAGCAGCTTGCCACCTGGCTGAGTCACGATCGCTTTTTCAGGATCGTCATTGATATCAATTGTGACGTCTCCGGTTGGTACCAGCTTGGATTTGGCGAATAAAATCACCAATACCAGCGCCAGCACAATCAGAGTAAACATCACTACACCAAGAATAATGTCCATTGACTATTCCTTTTCTCGCAGTTTACCCGGCTTACAGTTGCACACCAGAGAAAGACATAAAGCCCAATGCCATCAGGCCAACGGAGATAAAGGTGATCCCCAATCCCCGCAGTGCTGGCGGCACGTCTGAATACTTCATTTTCTCACGGATACCCGCAAGGGCGACGATGGCTAACATCCAGCCCACCCCAGAGCCGAAGCCGTATACGACTGACTCTACGAAGTTGTAATCACGCTGTACCATAAATGATACGCCGCCAAAGATGGCACAGTTCACCGTGATCAACGGCAGGAAGATACCTAACGCGTTATAAAGTGGCGGGAAGAAGCGATCTAATGTCATTTCCAAAATCTGAACCAATGCGGCGATAACACCGATAAAGGTCACAAAGTTGAGAAAGCTAAGATCGATCCCTTTCACCAATGCATCTTCACGTAGGATCAGGTTATAGACCAAATTGTTCACCGGTACTGCGATAGTCAATACCACCACCACAGCGACACCGAGGCCGAACGCTGTTTTTACCTTCTTGGACACCGCCAAAAACGTACACATGCCGAGGAAGAATGCCAGCGCCATGTTCTCAATAAAGATTGAGCGCACCAGCAGGCTCAAATAATGTTCCATGTGCTGTTACTCCTTCGCTTCAACTTGTTCGGGTTTGAAGGTACGCACAATCCAAATCAAAAAGCCGATTAGGAAGAATGCAGATGGGGCCAGCAGCATCATACCGTTTGGCTGATACCAACCCCCTTCACTGACCACAGGCAGAATAGACACGCCAAAGACAGAGCCTGAGCCAAGCAGCTCACGGAAGAAGGCAACCGTCATCAGCACGAAGCCATAACCTAATGCGTTACCCAAACCATCGATAAATGACGGCAGCGGCGACGATTTCATCGCATAGGCTTCTGCGCGTCCCATCACGATACAGTTAGTGATGATCAGCCCCACGAAGACCGAAAGCTGCTTAGAGATGTCATAAACAAACGCTTTAAGCGTTTCGTCAACCACGATAACCAATGACGCGATGATCGCCATTTGCACGATGATACGTACACTATTCGGAATGTGGTTGCGGATCAGCGATACGAACAAGTTAGACATCGCGGTAACGAACATCACCGCCAAGGTCATAACAAACGCCGTCTGCATCTGCGTGGTCACCGCGAGTGCCGAACATACACCGAGGACCTGAAGGCCAATCGGGTTATTGTCTAACACTGGCGACAGCAGGTTTTTCTTCAGTTCTTTCGTTTCAGCCATTGGTCAGGCCTCCCTCTCGAACTTTTGCTAAGAATGGACCAAAGCCCAAATCACCTAGCCAGAAATCAAATTGTTTCTCGACACCGTTACTGGTCAAGGTTGCGCCCGATAGCGCGTCAATACCGTGCTCGCTATCACTCGGTGCACCGCCTTTAACCACCTTGATAGCAGGCTCGCCTTGTTCGTTAAATAGCTTTTTGCCATCCCACTTCGCGCGCCATTTCGGGTTTTCAACCTCGCCACCTAAGCCCGGGGTTTCCCCTTGCTCATAATAGACGATGTCAGCCACCGTATTGCCATCAGGCTCGACCGCAACAAACGCATACATCATGCTCCAAAGACCCGAGCCTTTCACTGGCAGGATGAGGCGTTGCAAATCACCTGTGTCGTTTTTCACCAAGTAGATCTTCGCAATATCGGCACGACGGCCAAAACCAGCGACATTTTCGTCACCACTTAGCTTTTTCGACATCCCAGGGTCTTTGGCGGCTTCACGCTGGTCGTAGTCTGCGACGTCTTCGACATTGGCCGCATCGGGGCTGACAAAGTCGCCTTTATCTAAGCTAACCAGACGCGGTTCAATGTACTTGTTATAAGCATCATTGATCGCACTCTTACCGCCCGACACCTCAATGCCAGCGACCGAGAGGATGTTCTTCTGTACGTCGAGCTTTGCGTTCATCTGCTGCAAAGGACGTAAGGCTACCGCTGCACCGGACACCACGATTGAGCATACCAAGCTCAACGCGATAACAACGATCAGCGTCTTCTTAATACTATCGTTACTACTTGCCATTACGAGCCAGTCTCCGTTTGATGTTGCCCTGAATCACCAAGTTATCGAACAAGGGTGCAAACAGGTTAGCGAACAGGATCGCCAGCATCATGCCTTCAGGATATGCTGGGTTAACCACGCGAATGATCACTGCCATGGCACCGATCAATGCGCCGTACCACCATTTCGCTTTATTGGTAAACGCGGCCGAAACCGGATCCGTTGCCATAAACATCATGCCGAACGCAAAGCCACCTAGAACCAAGTGCCAGTAGAAAGGCATGCTAAACATCGGGTTAGTGTCGGAACCAATCAGGTTAAACAGAGTTGCCGCCACCGCCATACCGACGAACGTACCCAAGATGATACGCCATGAGGCAATGCGCATGTATACCAAGGCCGCGCCACCAATCAAGATAGCAAGGGTTGATACTTCACCGATAGAGCCAGGGATATTACCGATAAAGGCATCCATCCAAGACATCGCTTGCCCGGAGACATTGTGTTGCAACGCGCCTTCACCGCCGGAGTACCATTGGCTCAATGCCGTTGCGCCTGAGTAACCGTCTGCGGCTGTCCACACTAGATCGCCAGAGATCTGCGCTGGATAAGCAAAGAACAAGAACGCGCGTCCCGCAAGCGCAGGGTTCAAGAAGTTACGTCCAGTTCCCCCGAAGATCTCTTTGGCAACCACCACACCAAAGGTGATACCCAGTGCAGCCTGCCATAATGGCAAGGTTGGCGGCACAATCAGTGCAAAGAGAATCGAGGTGACGAAGAAACCTTCGTTGACTTCATGCTTGCGCACGATGCAGAACAGTACTTCCCAAAAACCACCCACAATAAATACGGTGGCGTAAATAGGCAGAAAGTAGGTAGCGCCTAGAATGGTTTTGGTTCCCCACCCGGCAGCGGATAGCGGCCCCGCAATCGACTCGGTGAGCCAATAATGCCAGTTACCACTGATCACCTGTGCCAGTTGGTCACCAGAATATAAATCCATCAATCCCATGATGGCTTGGTTACCTGTGTTATACATGCCCCAGAACATCGCGGGGAACACAGCAAACCACACCATGATCATGATGCGTTTCAAATCGATGCTGTCACGCACGTGCGCGCCGGCTTTGGTCACCATACCCGGGGTGTACAAAATGGTGGCAACCGCTTCGTACAGGGCAAACCATTTTTCATGTTTGCCGCCTGGCTCAAAGTGTGGCTCGATTTGCTCTAGAAAATTTTTAAGGCTCATCAGTTACCCTTCCTTCTCAATCTTTTCTAGGCTCTCGCGGAGCATTGGACCGTACTCGTACTTGCCTGGGCAGACAAAAGTACAAAGGGCCAAATCTTCAGGATCTAACTCCAGCGCGCCCAGCTGTTGCATGCTATCTGTATCGCCAGCACAGATATCACGCAGCAGCATTGTTGGCTCGATATCTAGTGGCATTACTCGCTCATAATTACCGATTGGTACCATGGAACGATCACTGCCATTGGTCGAGGTGGTCAAATTGAAAAGTTGGCCTTTGAATAGGTGGCCAAGGTAGGCGCGCGTCACTGAGAAGCGGTTTTTACCTGGCGACAACCAACCAAACAGCTCTTTCTCGTTGCCTTCACGCAATACCGATACTTGCAAGTGGAAGCGACCCAAGTAAGCATGCGGGCCAGACGCTTTGGTCCCCGACAGCACTGAGCCAGAAATAACACGGCTTTCACCCGCCATCAGCTCGCCATCAGTCAGCTCGTCAAGGTTTGCGCCTAGCTGCGTGCGTACCAAGCGTGGCTTGTTAACCATCGGGCCTGCCAATGACACCACACGATCAGTGTTGATTTCACCGGTAAGGAACAAGTGGCCAAACGCAATCACATCTTGGTAGTTAAGATGCCACACCTTTTTCTCCATGCTTGCTGAGCGCAAGTGGTGGATATGGGTGCCCACTAAGCCTGCTGGGTGAGGGCCAGCAAAGACATGTTGTTCAACGTTAGATTGCTGACTGGTGGGTAACTCTACATTCGCCTTACAAACAAACACTTGCTTGTCAGTTAAGCGAGAGAGTACATCAAGACCTGCAACGAATGCCTCTTTTTGCTCATCAATGATCACTTTCGGATCCGCGGCGAGCGGATTGGTGTCCATTGCATTCACAAAAATGGCTTCCGGCACGGCATCAATCGCGGGCGAACGGCTGAACGGGCGCGTGCGGAGCGCTGTCCACATCCCCGACTCAACCAATTGGTCCACCACCGCTTGGCGCTCAAGAGAGGCCAGTTGCGACGCTTCATACTTGTTGAATGTGACTTGCTCGTTACCATCGACTTCAATGACGACAGACTGAAGAACACGTTTGGCACCGCGGTTGACTTCAACCACTTTACCGGCTGCGGGAGCAGTAAATACCACACCAGGGTTTTTCTTATCTTCGAAAAGGCCCTGGCCTTTTTTCACCACATCACCCACTCGCACATGCATTGTGGGGCGCATTCCAACGTACTCTTCGCCAAGCAAGGCGACTTTCTTGACAGCTGGGCCATCATTTATCACCTGAGCAGGAGTCCCAGCAATGGGGATATCCAAACCCTTTTTTATTGTAATCATACGCACTTGCACTACATTAACGGGAAAAAGAATTCTGTTATTGCGCAGTTAAAGACACGACTTTCGACTGTATGGTGGCCTGAGGGCGCACCGTCGCAACATCCTGCTAACCATGACGTTACACAAAGGTAGCCTAGGTTAGTCTTTAAGCACGGCATTCTATCACTAACCCCAGTATTGATTCTATGGGTATTGTCACTAGGGCGTGGCAATTATGCATACCTGTACAAACAATGCTCGTTGTAAGCTCACAGTTTTACTGTTGTTTTTTTGCTCGTCTTAAGGTGACGGTCACCGACCCCACGCTGTTCGCGTGGTGCGCCAAGCGCCGCGTTGATACCCACCCCACCAGCGACTTTATGTAAGAATTTGTTGCCATAACGTGAAGAATCAACACGCCTAAGCATATCGGCTCACCCTTATTTTACACCACCCCCGCGGCAGGCTGGCGAGTCTGGCGCATTTGCCTGCTCTTGCCACTCTTCTGGGGTGTAAGTATGGATAGCCAATGCATGAATATCATTGGCAAGCTCGTCCGCCAAGGTGGTATTGATCGCACGATGCCGCTGTATTAAACGCTTACCTGCAAACTCATCTGACACCACGACAACCTTGAAATGGCTCTCTGACCCTTCTGGTACATTGTGCATATCGCTTTCATTGCGGACATCAAGATGAACGGGCGCAAAAGCCTGTGTCAGTTTCTCTGTAATTTGCGTTTGAATTTTCATGGCTTCCCCAACCTATCAAGGGCAAGTTGCCCAGATTTTAGTCGTTATCGATAAAATTGCGAATTCAATAGCCTGATCACGCCATCATTGATGGCATACCCATCGAGTTTGAATTGCAGTTGTGGTGTGAGTGCGACAATATACGCAGTCAGTGACCTCTGACGCAAACGCTCCCATGAAAACAGAACTTGTAATCTCAAGCGACGAATCTCCCCTGACACTACACCGCTACCCGCGCCGAAAAAATGAGACACTTCAAGCCTTTGATGCAGCCGATGAATATATCATTGAGCACGCCAACACCTGGCAACTTGAGGCAGGCAATCGGGTTTTAATTCTCAATGATCAATTTGGCGCGTTGAGTTGTTGGGCATGCTCGCAAGGTTATGACGTCATTCAAATCAGCGATTCTGTGGTGTCACAGCAAGCGACTCTCGCGAACCTTCGCCAAAACCAGCTTCCAGACATTACGCTGCTTAAGAGTACGGAACCACTGCCTAAAGAGTTTGATGCGGTGATCATGCGAGTGCCTAAAAGCAGCAAAATGTTGGCATGGCAGCTCCAGCAACTGGCGTCTGTAACGACACCGGCCACACGCATCCTCGCCGGAGACAAGGCAAAAGCGATCCATACCTCTACGCTGAATCAGTTTGAGCACTGGCTTGGGGCAACCACCACCTCGTTGGCAAAGAAAAAAGCGCGCTTGATTTTTTCTACCGCTAACGCCCTCCCCCAACAGCCCACCGAGCCACTTAGCTATGTCGATGTGCCTGAGTTTTCCATGCGCTTGGCTAATTGGCCCAATGTGTTTTCCGCCAAAAAGCTGGATATCGCGGCTTACTTAATGCTTCCGCAAATCCCAAGCTCGGACGAAGAAAAAAATATTCTGGATTTAGGTTGTGGGAATGGTGTGCTTGCCCTGCAGGCGGCACGTAACAACCCAAAGGCATACATTTATGCAGTCGACGAGAGCCATATGGCCGTCGCCAGTGCCCAACACAACCTTGAAAGCCATGATATTGACTCACAACGTTTCCAATGTGAAGCACGAGATTGCTTGACCGATTTTAACCACACAGATATTGATCTTGTGTTGTGTAACCCGCCCTTTCACCAGCAACAAACCATCACTGATCACATTGCTTGGCAAATGTTTTGTGACGCAAAACGTGTTCTGACCACGAATGGCGCGCTTTTAGTGATTGGCAATCGTCATCTTGGCTATCATACTAAGCTAAAACGTCTTTTTGGTAACGTGACTGTCGTTGCGTCAAATAAAAAATTCGTTATTCTCAAGGCAGTCAACGCCCAATTTTAACAAAAGGATGCTGAACCCCATGAAGAAACTGATTATTGCCGCCGCTGTGTTAGTCCTAGCGGGCTGCTCAACACCTCGCGAGCCACAACTAACCATTGCACCGTCTCCAGCGTCATCCAATCAGCAGCAGGTCAACAACCTTCCTGTGGTGGTAAAGAGTAAGGACTTACGGACAGCTCAGTTCGTTGCGGTGATTGATAGCGGTCGCTCCAATGTTAAGCCGCTGCATGCCACCCAAAACTTACGCGTTGTCCTTGAAGATACCCTCTCACGCCAGCTTTCAGCACAAGGGTTCCGTGTCGTCGCAAATGGCCCGGGCATGCTCCGCCTCGATATTCTTGACGCCTTAGTTCGTGTTAAGCACACGGTATTCAAGCACGATATGGAAGCGTCAGTGCAACTGCAGCTAGTCGCTGAATCGCCGGATGGTCGCTTTGTAAAACGTTACACCGGCAAATCAACCCAGAGCGGCGTTAGCAGCGCTTCGCCCGACGATATCGAAATGGCATTAAACAACCTGCTAGAAGCTGTCTTGCAAGACATTGCCAACGATGAGCAGCTACTTGATCACATGAAAGCGCACTTTTAATCATGAAAATATGGGCACTTTTAGGGCTACTTGCACTGGTGGTGGCGCCAGTGCAAGCCAGCGTGATGGTCGCTGTTGAAACGACCCTGGGAGACTTTGTCTTGCAACTTAATGAGGATAAAGCTCCCAAAACTGTCAGCAATTTTTTACGCTATGTCGATGACGGCAGCTATGTCGGCACTCAATTTCATCGGGTGATCCCACGTTTTGTGGTGCAAGGAGGCGGATTTGATCAAGACCTCAATCGTCGCCCCACGTATGAACCTGTTGATAATGAATCACGTAATGGCCTACATAACCGTCGTGCCACCATTGCGATGGCTAGAACCCAAGACCCGGACTCTGCCACCCGCCAGTTCTACATCAATGTCAGTGATAATGGTTTTTTAGATGCAACCCCCAATAAGCTGGGGTACACGGTGTTTGGCCGCGTCGTGGAAGGGTTTAACACTATCCTGACCATCACCGAGCAGCCAACCGTTACTATCCCCAGCAAACGGATGCAGGATGTGCCGCAACAACCGATTATTATTACTGCTATCAATCGTGTCTCAACCCCCTAGTCTTTAAGTAGGCCACCTTATTATGCAGTCATCCAAGCTAAAAACGACCTTGGCGGCCTACGCCGACCGTCGCCTGCTCTTTGTTTTTTTAATGGGGTGCTGTAGTGGTTTCCCTTGGGTATTAATTGGCTCCAACTTAAATGGTTGGCTGGCCGATGAGGGGTTATCGCGCACGGCTATTGGCCTTTTTGGCTCAGTGTTCGTGCTTTACGCCGTTAACTTTTTGTGGGCCCCCCTGCTGGATAGGCTTAAGATCCCGGTACTGAATGAAAAGCTTGGCCATCGTCGTAGCTGGATTGTGGTGACACAATCACTGATGCTTGTCGCCACCTTGGCCTTGTCTCGCGTTAACATGCAAGGCCTGCAAGCGATTGATCCCTGGATCACCACCCTTGTCCTTTCGTCATTGATTTTTTCTATCGCCCTCGCGTCGGCCACACAAGACATAGCCATTGATGCCTTCCGTATCGATAACTTCGCCGAGCACGAAACCGAGAAGTTCCCGCTCGCCTCGGCGATGTCGGTCATTGGTTGGTGGACAGGCTATTCTGTGCCTGGCTATATCGGCTTTATCAATGCCGATGCCATCGGGTGGAACCAAGTTTATGTGATTATGGCCGGATTTGTCGGCTTAATGATTCTCGCCACCCTGTATGTCAAAGAGCCTGCCAGTGATCGGGAACAGCGCCAAGACAAGGCCACCAAACATTACCTCAACCAAGGCTACAGTGGCTTCCAAGCCTGGTTTGCCGTGACGGTGGTGGAACCTTTTGCCGAGTTCTTTCGTCGCAACGGGATTAAGGTAGCCCTTACGCTGCTGTTATTTGTGTTTTTGTTTAAACTGGGCGAAGCCTTTCTCGGTCGCATGTCGATCGTGTTTTACAAAGATGTTGGCTTTACCAATGAGCAAATTGGGTATTACTCCAAGCTAGTCGGCTGGGGGCTCACCGTGGTTTACACCTTAATAGGCAGCTACATCAACCTGCGCTTTGGCGTGATTAAAGGGCTGTTTATTGGTGGGGTCGCCATGGCATCCAGCAACCTTATGTTCGCCTGGATTGCCATGGTCGGCCCCAACGAGCACCTGCTATTAGGGGCCATCCTGGTAGACAACTTTACCTCGGCTTTTGCCACTATTGCGTTTGTCTCCTTTTTAACCTTCTTGACCGGCCGCGCATTCTCGGCCACTCAATATGCGCTACTCGCGTCTTTGGGGAACTTAGGCCGCACCACGGTTGCATCGTTTAGTGGCATGATGGTCGACTGGCTCGATAGCTGGTCAACATTTTTCGTAATAACCGCATTAATGGTGATCCCAGGACTAGTCATGCTGATCTACATTGGCAGACAGTTTCGCCAACCGCCGTCACAAAATGATAAGCATGCTAGACACTGCCTAGATTCTCGTCGCGACTAACCCTGACATATCACAGTGGAGTGCAAAATTTTGCGCGCCGCTGTGACTTATTGAGTAACAATGATCACATAAAACTGTCATGCAACCCTTTACAATCTGCCTCTGATCACAGCCTATTTTTGTGTCTATGTTTATTACATTCTTTATCGTGAACTTAATCAATATACTGCCTCTGTCCCATGCGCACTGCGCAACAACAAGACCCAGCAGAGGCAGTCACTATGAAAAAATCCCTACTCGCACTCGCCGTTATCGCCGCTAGCAGCGCATCCGTTGCTAACGCCGCCGATTACTCAGATGACATTTACAAAAATGATCACAAATGGCTTCAGTTTAATGCTATGTATGCTATTGACGAGAAGCCGCAATTTGGTGATGACACCAATAAAGACCATAACTATCTAGAAATGGAGTTTGGCGGCCGTAAAGGCGTGGTCGATCTCTATGGTTATGTGGATATTTTTGACTTGGCAGAAAGCGACAGCAATAACAACAATAAGAAAGACAAACCCAAGTCTTTTATGAAATTAGCGCCCCGCTTCTCAATTGATGGCATCACAGGGCAAGACTTGTCATTTGGCCCTGTACAAGAAGTCTACTTCTCGACCTTGTTTAACTGGGGCGGCGGCGATAGTGACACTAACAACTCGTTCTGGGGTGTCGGTGCCGATGTTGAGCTGCCATGGTTTGGCAAAGTGGGCATGAACCTCTATGGCTTGTATGACATCAATAAAAAAGATTGGAATGGCTATCAGTTCTCGACTAACTGGTTTAAACCTTTCCACTTTTTCGACAATGGTAGCTTCCTGTCATACCAAGGTTATATTGATTATCAATTCGGTGCCGATGACACCTTCAAAGGCAACAGTCAAGCAACCCATGGCGGCGCGATGTTTAACGGCCTGTACTGGCACTCAGACAACTACGCCCTCGGTTATGGCCTAAAAGCGTACAATGACGTCTACTTAATTGAAGATGGCGGCACAACTGACAGCTCGGGTATTTCTCACTACCTTAGCGCGACCTACAAATTCTAATCTTATCCAGCGCCGGTCCCTGCCGGCGCTGTGCTCCCTGCCTTATATTGTCTATGATACACTGGCCTTTTCATCGATAGGCAAGTGTCATGCGGATCACCTTGATAGGCGCAGGTGCGATCGGCACCTTATGGGCGGTCAAATTAAGCCAAGCGGGTCATCACGTTCATCTTATCACGCGCGATGGCGCTGATAAGCGGGCGCTGAACCTTGACGATACCTCCCTTACTTTGCCCGCCAACCAACCAGACTTACTGCGTTATAGTGATCTTTGGCTGGTTTGCACCAAAGCCTATGACGTGCAAGCAGCCTTAACCCCGTGCGTTGCTCATCTTGAGCCGGAAACCATGGTGATGTTGATGCATAACGGCATGGGACCTCATCAATGGCTCATTGATACCCTACCTGCCAGCCAGCCGCTGCTGCTTGCGACCACCTCACAAGGCGTGTTTCGCGCGGAAACAGGCGAGTATCGGCACACGGGCAATGGGCCCACAGCGCTCGGAGCAGGTAACCAAGCCGGTGAAGCCTGTCAGTTTCTCGCCGATGTCTTGGATCATGCCCTACCGGCAGCAACCTGGCAGAGCGATATCCTGGAATCGCTGTGGTATAAACTGGCGGTCAATAGTGTCATCAACCCGCTTACCGCCTTACATGGGATAAAAAACGGTGAATTGCTCAAACGAGACTATGCGCCAATCATTGATGCGCTATGCCAAGAATTAGCCACTGTAATGCGGGCGGAGCGGATCCTTGCCTCGGCTACCGAAGTACGTCAACGTGTGGAAACGGTCGCCAAGGCAACCGCAGACAACTACTCTTCAATGAATCGCGATGTATTTTACCGTCGCCCGACCGAGCTGGCGTATATTACGGGCTATGTGCTGCAACGCGCCCAAGCACACCAGATTTCAACCCCACACCACCAGCAGCTACACCAAGCCGTTCAACAAGTGGAGAGATAAGGAATCATCATGAGTGATAAACGCATCCTGATTTGTATGGCCAATGGCACAGAAGAAATGGAAGCCGTGACTGCCATTGATGTGATGAAACGTGCCGGCTTCAATGTCATCGTGGCCAGCGCCGATCCCGAAGGCGAGCTCACGCTAACCTGTTCACGTGGCGTCAAGCTAGTTTGCGACGCAGCACTGGCAACAGTCGCCGACCAGCCTTTTGACTGTGTGATCTTACCCGGTGGTATCGAGGGCGCCCAGTGCTTAGGAGAAAGTAACCTGATCACCGAGATCATCAAGCAGCAGCAGAGCGACAATGCGTGGGTGGCTGCCATTTGTGCCGCACCGGCGTTAGTGCTACAACGCCACCAGCTATTCCCACAGTCACACATGAGCTGTCACCCCAGCGTTAGCGATCAGATCCCAGCGCAATGGCTAAGCCGCCGCCGCGTGATGACCGACTATGACCATCGTTTGATTACCAGCCAGGGGCCAGGTTCGGCAATGGAGTTCGCGATCGAAGTCGTTCACGTGCTTGGCGGCAAAGCCTTGGCCTGGCAAGTGGCGGAGCCGATGATGCCCCTGCCTCAACTGCACTATGAGAAAAAGTTTACAGAAGGCTAGATTGACGCGAGGCTTAAACGCAAACAGGCAGCTAAATGGCTGCCTGTTGTCTTACTGCGGTAAGCCACTCGGCCTACACCCGATACACTTTCACGTTGTCAAAGCCCATATCTTTAAGATACAGCGCTTGCAAGCGACTCATTACCCCTCGCTCGCAATAGAGCAAATAGGTTTTCGTTTGGTCAAGGTCGCCAAACTGGGTCGCCAATTTGAAGAAAGGAATGTGCACCACATCAACGCCTTCAATCTCAAGCGGCTTATCTTCTTGCTCTTCTCGACTGCGGATATCCAGCACCACTGCGCCTTTCTCAACCTCATTAACCAGCTCCGCTTCCGGCGCTTTTTCTTGGCTCAAGGCTTCGATATCACGGATATCCATCACAGTCGCGTTGTCGACCACTTGCTCAAGCAGACGAAAATCAAACTTGGCTTCTTCGTGTTCAAGCTTGGCTTTTTCCGCTTTCACCGTTGGCTTTTTGGAAATCACGCCACAATACTCTGGCATGGTTTTGGCGAAATCTTCTGTGCCAATTTTACGCGCCGTTTGAATAATGTCTTCTTTGTCCCAGTTAATCAGTGGGCGCAAGATCAAGCTATCGGTGACGTTATCAATCATACGCAGATTGGTGAGCGTTTGGCTCGACACCTGCCCCAATGCCTCGCCGGTCACCAGTGCTTGAATACCAAACCGTTTTGCCACCATGGCCGCCGCCCGCATAAACATACGCTTCAACACCACGCCCATTTGCGCGCTATCGATATTTTCCAAGATGCTATTGACGACCGGCTCAAAATCAATCGAAATAAACTTCACTTTGGCCGATGAGCCAAATTTGTTCCAAAGATAATGAGATATCTGCTGCACACCCGTTTCATGCGATTTACCACCCAGATTAAAGAAGCAGTAGTGCACTTTACTGCCACGTTTAATATGTAAATAACTGGAAACGCCTGAATCGAACCCGCCAGAGATCAAGCTCAATACATCTTCTTGTGTACCGAGTGGGAAGCCCCCTAAACCTGCGTGACGATGTTTCACCACGTTGAGCTTATCGTGATCGACTTCCATCATCACGGTGACATCCGGTTTTTTCAGTTGCACACTGGCCGACGGCACGGCTTGGTTTAGTCCACCACCGACATAGCGCTCCAGATCGATAGAGGTAAAGTCATGCTGCCCACGACGCTTAGCGCGCACACAAAAGGTCTTCCCTTCGATTTGGTGACGCACACCCGCCAAAGTAAGCTCATAGATATGGTGTAAATCGTTAAACAGAGTTTGCTCAACCTCAAGCACGGTTTGCACTCCTGGTGTGTTGGTTAACACATCCAGAACCAGTTGGCGCTCGTTAGGTTGTTTTAACGTCACCTCAATGTGATCCCGACGGTTATATACCGCCGTATTATCAGTCCGACGCTTTAAAATATTACGAATATTGCATTCGAGGATTTTTGTAAAACGCTTTCTGACTGACTCACTTTTGACGATCACCTCAGGGTGAATTTTAACGATAAACTTCATAACCGGTTCGATACAGCTGGGAACAAAGCCGCGGATTATACAATAACCAGGCTGCCGCTGAAACCGGCTATTTTCACGTCTGTAGCAAGAGGAAGTGCTCGGCGATAACTTGTCTTTACCCACAATCAGTTATCGCCGAGAGACAGGACTAAGGTGCGTTTTGTGGCGCATTCTCGGTAGAGATTTCATCCGAGAAGGTGGGTTTTCCTTGTATCACAGCGATTTCCACACGCCGGTTTGACGCACGGTTTTCCGGAGAATTGTTCGGCGCACGCGGCTTGGTATCCGCTAATCCTTCCACTTTCATTCGTAAATGGTTAAAACCAGGGACTTTTTCCATCTCCTGCGCCACTGACACCGCACGCTGTGCCGAAAGATCCCAGTTCGAACGGTAAAGCTCCGACTCCAAAGGTGTGCTATCGGTATGCCCTGAGACCTTGATTTCCCCCGGCACATCTTTTACCAACTGCGCAATTTGACGCACCATGGGGCGGAACTTGGGTTGAAGAAACGCAGAGTTTTGTGGGAAAGCGCCCTTTTCTCGGATCCTTATCACCAACTGTTGCCCTAAGTTCTCGACTTCGACCGCCCCCTCATCGATTTCGCGTTGCAACGCTTGCATCAACGCCTTTTGCAGCTGCTCAAGTTGCTGCTGCATTCTCTGCTGCTCCAATTGTGACGCCACTTGGGCACTGGTGCCGCCTTCCTTATCTGACGTGTTGCGTTGCGAGCCGCCGGACCGATCATCCTCGCCCTCTTGAAAATCCAAGGTGCGCTGCGTCATATCAATGGTTTGCTGCATGATCACTTCAATCGGCGTCGGCTCAGGACGACCCGGACGAAACTCTTGCGCGATCACACTGGTTCCTTTAGGAATGTCTTTCACCTCGAGCACATTTTGTACCCCAAAAGCGAACTTCATTGACCCTGCAATTTGCTTAAACTTGAGCACGTCCATTTCTGAAAAGGACAACAGAAGGACGAAAAATGCAACAAGCAACGACATTAAATCCGCAAACGTCCCCATCCACGGTGGTAAACCGGGGGGCGGGCATTTACATTCCTCTTCTTCTTGTTGTGCCATCTCGATTCCTTACCGCAGACTATAACAGTGTTGATAATCAATGATTAACTCTCAACATCTACTTCACGTTTTTTCTCATTGAGATAGTTTTTCAAAAAACCATCAATCACTCTTGGATTTTGTCCATCCTGAATTGAGAGTAAGCCGTCCGTTATTAGTCGCCGATTCAGTTTTTCTTGCTCTTTCCGCAACGTCAGCTTATTCGCGATAGGAATGGCAAACACATTCGCTAGTAATGCGCCATACATAGTGGTTAACAACGCCACCGCCATCGCTGGCCCGATCGCTTTCGGGTCATCCATATTCGACAACATGGCCACTAAGCCGATCAAGGTACCGATCATCCCCATAGCAGGGCCGATATCCGCCATCGCTTTGAAAAAGCCAATGCCACTCTCGTGACGCTCGTCAGTGAGCGAAATGTCTTTATTTAGTGCCGTTCGCACCACATCCGCATCATGGCCGTCAACGAGCAAGTCTACGCCTTTTTGCATAAACGAGTTAGTCACTTCCATTTCTTCGAGAGCGAGAAACCCGCCTTTACGCGCCGCATCGGCCATTTCGATAATTTTAGCAATCAAATCTTCCGGATCATCAGCTTTGAACATAAAAGCCTTGCCCGCAATTTTGAATGAGGAGAAGAACTGTCTCATCGGGTATTGCATGAGAACAACGAAAGTACTACCGCCAAATACAATCAATACCGACGGTAGATCAACATACATTCCAAAATTACCGCCCAGTAGCATCGCCATCGCAATGAAGGCTAATGCTCCTATAAGGCCTAGCACCGTCGCTATATCCACGTCAGTCTCCCTTAACTACCATTAAGTCATTGTTGTTCATTTTCAGGGTATTGGTTATATCGGCAACCAATCCTTTAGGTTTAGCGTAAATACGCAGATACCAACAAGGATAACATGCCTTTTACGGTGGTGGCGCCAAGCACACAAAAACACATAGAGTGGTTTGACCGCCTGTGGCCACTGCGTTACCGTCTAGCCTCTCTATTTTAATTTTATGGCATCATGGCTGTGAAGAAACCAGAAAATATGACCTTTGAGGACACGCTCAAAGAGTTAGATACCATTGTCGGCGCGCTCGAATCCGGCGAACTTCCTCTCGACACCGCAATGAAACGTTTTGAGCGCGGCATCGCACTCACTCGTCAAGGGCAGAAAACCCTTGCTGACGCCGAACAACGCGTCGAGATCTTGCTCTCGCAAGAAGATGATGGGCCACTGACTGAGTTTTCTCCTCAAGACGATGATTAACACTGTTGTACACGATGCGCTGCGCGAAACGCAAACCCGAAGCAATCAACAACTCGAAGCGTGGCTCGATACCTTATCCTCCCAAGATCAACCGCTTATTCAGGCAATGCGCCATGGTTTGCTCTTGGGGGGCAAACGCATTCGTCCCTTTCTAACCTATGCCACAGGACAGCTGTTTGGCGTGTCACTTGGGCAAATTGATACACCGGCTGTCGCGGTAGAGTGTATTCATGCCTACTCGTTGATTCACGACGATCTACCCGCCATGGATAACGACAGCTTGCGACGCGGGCAGCCAACCTGTCATGTTGCCTTCGATGAAGCCACCGCGATTTTGGCCGGTGACGCGCTACAAACACTGGCCTTTACCGTGCTGGCTGAAGGCCCACTCAATCCAGCGGCCGAGCCTTACCGTATAGACATGGTGAAAACCTTGGCCGCGGCCAGCGGGGCAGCGGGTATGTGTTTAGGACAATCACTGGATTTGGCTGCAGAGGGACGTGCCGTTGAGCTTGAAGCCCTTAAACGCATTCACCACAATAAAACCGGGGCGCTGATCAAAGGGGCAGTAAAACTCGGCGCCTATGCAGCCGGCGAAGCAGGTGTCGCCCACTTGCATGAGCTTGAGCGTTTTGCTGACGCCATCGGTCTCGCGTTTCAAGTGCAGGACGATATTTTGGACATTACCAGTGACACGCAAACACTCGGGAAACCGCAAGGGTCAGATGTGAACGCGGATAAAAGCACCTACCCAGCACTACTGGGGCTAGCTGGCGCGCAGGAAAAAGCCGAGCAACTTTACCAAGAAGCACTACACGCCTTGGAGGCAATCCCCTACAATACCGAACAACTGGAAGTTTTTGCCCGATATATCATCGAGCGCAACAACTAGCATGATTAATAAAAGCGCCGAACCATTATGACACTGGATATATCAAAATACCCGACTCTCGCTCTTGCTGATACGCCGGAAGAGTTGCGTACCTTACCACGCGATCACCTGCCGCAGCTTTGTGAAGAGTTACGGACCTACTTACTCAACACAGTCAGTCATTCAAGTGGCCATTTCGCGTCTGGACTTGGCACCGTAGAGCTGACGGTGGCGCTGCACTATGTCTATAACACCCCGTTCGATCATTTGGTATGGGATGTGGGCCATCAGGCGTATCCTCACAAGATCCTGACCGGACGACGTGAGCGCATGCAAACGATCCGGAAAAAAGATGGTTTACACCCCTTTCCGTGGCGAGGAGAAAGCCCTTACGATGTGTTATCCGTTGGCCACTCCTCCACATCCATCAGTGCCGCCCTAGGCATGGCCATCAGCGCACAGAAGGAAGGCCATAACCGGCGTGTGGTTAGCGTGATTGGCGATGGGGCGATCACCGCCGGAATGGCGTTTGAAGCCATGAACCATGCCGGCGATGTCAAGCCCGATATGCTGGTGGTACTTAACGACAACGAGATGTCGATTTCTGAAAATGTTGGCGCGATGAATAACCACTTTGCCCAACTCCTCTCTGGCAATGTCTACACCAGTATTCGTGAAGGCGGTAAGAAAGTCTTATCAGGCGCGCCGCCAATCAAAGAGTTGGTGCGTCGCGCGGAAGAACATCTAAAAGGCATGGTTGTCCCAGGCACCATGTTTGAAGAGCTGGGCTTTAACTACATCGGCCCGATTGATGGTCACGACGTCGAAGAGCTGGTCAAAACCCTCAAGAACATGCGCCACTTAAAAGGGCCGCAGTTTCTGCACGTGATGACCAAAAAAGGCAAAGGCTATGAGCCGGCGGAAAAAGATCCGATTGGGTACCATGCCGTGCCTAAGTTTGATCCCAGTGTGCACACACTGCCTAAATCCAAGCCAACTAGCCCAACGTTCTCCAATGTGTTCGGTGACTGGCTATGCGATATGGCGGCGCAAGACGACAAACTTCTCGCCATTACCCCTGCAATGCGCGAAGGCTCCGGGATGGTGCGCTTTTCGAAAGCTCACCCAGACAAGTACTTTGATGTCGCCATCGCCGAGCAGCACTCGGTCACACTGGCCGCTGGCATGGCAATCGGTACTTACCACCCAGTCGTTGCCATTTATTCAACTTTCTTACAACGCGCGTATGACCAAGTCATCCACGACGTGGCAATTATGAACTTACCAGTGCTGTTTGCCATTGATCGTGGCGGAATTGTTGGCGCGGATGGCCAAACTCACCAAGGGGCTTTTGATTTAAGCTATCTACGCTGTGTTCCCAACTTGGTCGTGATGACGCCAAGTGACGAAAACGAGTGCCGTCAAATGCTGTATACCGGCCATATTCATGATGGGCCAGCGGCGGTGCGCTATCCTCGCGGCAGTGGTATCGGGGCAGAGATTGAACAAACGATGCAAGCGATGCCACTTGGCAAAGGCGTGATTAAACGGCAGGGAACGCGGATAGCGATGCTGAACTTTGGCACCTTGTTGCCTCACGCATTAGACGCGGCTGAAGCGCTGGATGCCACCTTGGTTGATATGCGCTTTGCCAAACCACTGGATGAAGCATTGCTGCTTGAAATGGCCAACACGCACGACTACCTCGTGACGGTAGAGGAAAATGCGATCGCCGGCGGGGCGGGCTCTGGCGTGATTGAAGCCATGATGCGCCATGGGGTTATCAAGCCTGTGCTGCAAATCGGTCTCCCCGATCGCTTTATCTCCCAAGGCACCCAACAAGAAATGCACGCCGAGCTTGAGCTTGATGGTCCTGGCATTAAGGCGCAAATCCAGCGCTATCTGGCTAAATTAGCTGAGTAGAAGCGCCGCTTTAAACCGCTAGCCAAGCGCTATCGACTGATATAAAGAAACCCGCCTATATAAGCGGGTTTTTTCATGCTTTATCGCACGGTTGAAATAATCATCAGCGCCATAGCGATAACTTTACTTGGTCCCAAAAATCTTATCGCCCGCATCACCCAGTCCAGGCACGATATAGCCTTTGTCATCCAGTTTTTCATCGATAGCCGCGGTATAAAGCTCAATATCAGGATGCGCTTTTTTCAATGCCTCAATCCCTTCCGGGGCAGAGACCAATACCAAGACCTTGATCTGCTGACAGCCCTGCTCTTTAAGCAAGTCGATGGTCGCAATCATCGAGCCACCGGTCGCCAACATCGGGTCCACAACCAAGGCCATGCGCTCATCGATATTACTCGCCAACTTATGAAAATACGGCACAGGCTCGAGCGTTTCTTCATCGCGATATACGCCGACGACACTGATGCGAGCCCCTGGGACGTGTTCAAGCACCCCATCCATCATGCCCAACCCTGCGCGCAAAATGGGCACCACGGTGACTTTTTTGCCTTTGATTTGATCGACATTAACCGGGCCGTCCCAGCCATCAATCGTCACTATTTCTGTATCGAAGTCAGAGGTGGCTTCATAAGTCAGCAGACTGCCCACTTCGGTGGCAAGCTCGCGAAACCGTTTGGTGCTAATATCTCGCTCGCGCATCAAACCGATTTTATGTTTGACTAACGGGTGCCTTACTTCCACGACCTTCATCTTAGACTCCTTACAAAAAACAAATTATCGGTAGTATACATGAAAGGTTTTTGCTAGCGTAGCCTTAGGGCTTGACATATCGCCCAGATTCTCACCAAACCGCTTACGCAAACGTTTTCCTTTCTCTGAATGCACTGATAGAATAGCGCCGACTTTTGACTTCCAACTCCGGCGAGGAATTGCAGTGAGCGGTAAACAATCATCTCTTAGCTATAAGGACGCTGGCGTCGATATTGACGCGGGTAACGCACTAGTCGACCGCATTAAAGGGGTAGTAAAACAAACGCACCGTCCCGAAGTCATGGGAGGTTTAGGTGGCTTTGGCGCGCTTTGTTCATTGCCAACCAAATACAAAGAGCCCGTACTGGTCTCTGGTACAGATGGCGTGGGTACCAAACTACGTTTGGCGCTGGATGCCAATAAGCACGATACGATCGGCATCGATCTGGTTGCGATGTGCGTAAACGATCTGATCGTGCAAGGTGCTGAGCCTCTGTTTTTCCTCGACTACTACGCCACGGGCAAGTTAGATGTTGACGTCGCCGCCGACGTGGTGACCGGCATCGCCCAAGGCTGCCAGCAAGCAGGTTGTGCCCTTATCGGTGGCGAGACGGCAGAAATGCCGGGGATGTACAGCGGCGATGATTACGATGTGGCTGGTTTTTGTGTCGGTGTTGCCGAAAAATCGGCCATCATAGATGGGAGCCAAGTCAGCGATGGCGATGCCTTGATTGGCCTTGCGTCGAGTGGCCCACATTCAAACGGCTACTCACTGATCCGCAAGATCCTCGACGTCAGTCAAGCAAACCTGAGTGAAGACCTAGAAGGCCTACCACTCATCGATCACTTGCTCGCCCCGACCCGCATTTACGTTAAATCCGTATTAGCCCTGCTTGAGCAAACCCCCGTTCACGCGATTTCTCATATCACAGGTGGCGGCTTTTGGGAGAACATCCCCCGCGTATTGCCCGTTGGAACCAAGGCGGTGATCGACAATACCAGTTGGCAATGGCCGGCTGTGTTTAACTGGTTGCAAGAAAAAGGCAACGTCAGTGACTACGAAATGCTGCGCACCTTTAACTGTGGAGTGGGACTTGTGATTGCATTGCCTCAGGCAGACGCCGACAAAGCGATCGCCCTGTTAAATAAAGCCGGCGAAACCGCCTGGCAGTTGGGCCATATTGCTCACGCGACGGGCGACGACGCACAGGTGGAGCTGAAAGCATGAAGCGCATTGTCGTATTAATTTCCGGCAGCGGCTCCAATTTGCAAGCATTGATTGATAGCATCCACCAGCAACACGCACAGATTGCCGCGGTAGTCGCTAACAAAGCGAATGCGTATGGTCTGACGCGTGCCGAGCACGCGGGCATACCGGCTCAAGTGGTTGCCAACACCGATTATGCTAGCCGGGAAGAGTATGATGCGGCGCTTATTCGAGCGTTAGATGCCTATCAGCCCGATCTCGTCGTACTGGCCGGCTTTATGCGTATTTTAACCCCAGGTTTCGTTGCCCACTATGCGGGGCGAATGCTCAACATTCACCCCTCACTGCTTCCCAAGTACACCGGACTGCACACTCACCAGCGTGCGATTGATGCTGGCGATACCGAGCATGGTACATCGGTGCATTTTGTCACTGAAGAGCTTGACGGTGGGCCAGTGGTACTCCAAGCTCGCGTGCCTATTTTTGAGGACGACGACGCTGAGTCTGTCGCCGCGCGCGTCCAACAACAAGAGCACAGGATCTACCCACTGGTGGTCAAATGGTTTGTCGATGGCCGACTGAAGATGGCAGAGGACAGTGCCTGGCTTGATGGCCAAACGCTTGGACCAGCAGGTTACGCCGCAGAGGCCTAGCCTGTACAGACACTGACAACATAAACTAAGGCGCCTTCGCGCCTTATTTTATGTCCGCTAAGAAACCGATGTGTGATTGTGGCAATACACCTCGCCAAAGTGAAACACACAATATTCCCCTTCAGCCATCTTATGCCAGCACTCGTTGTTGGTAAGGGGCTGCGTGGCAATCACGGTCACCACATCGTTAGGCGTGGTTTGCTCGTGAAAATCGACCGTCATTTCTTGGTCGATCAGGCTGGCCTTGCCAAACGGGGCACGGCGCGTGATCCAGTGGAGGTTATTGGTGCAATAAGCCATAACATAGTCGCCATCGCTAAACAGCATGTTGTAGACACCCAGCGCGCGCAAACGATCACAGCGTGACGCGATAAAGTCAAACACCTCACACATATTGTCTGGCTGTTGCGGGTAGTGCTTGAACAACTCATTCAATAACCAACAAAAGGCTTTTTCACTGTCCGTCTCCCCGACAGGTTTAAAGTGCCCAGTATCCAGGCTCTCAAACCCAGATAACTGCCCATTGTGAGCAAAGGTCCAATAGCGTCCCCAGATCTCACGAGTGAAAGGATGTGTATTTTCTAGGCTTATCCCACCTCGGTTTGCTTGGCGAATATGGCTAACTACCGCACAGCTTTTTATCGGATAACTGGTGACCAGCTCTGCGATCTTGGATTGGCTACTGGGTGCCGGATCTTTAAACGTGCGAAATCCTTTCCCTTCATAAAAGGTGATCCCCCAGCCATCGCGATGCGGACCCGTTTTACCGCCGCGCTGAATCAAGCCAGTAAAGCTAAAACAAATATCGGTTGGGACGTTGGCACTCATGCCAAGCAGCTCGCACATTCTTTCATCTGCCTCCGCGGAGTTACGCTGCCATTTCCTTTTCCACTAGCTGGATAAGAATATGGATAATTTTGATATGGACTTCCTGAATACGATCCGCATAACCAAAGTGAGGCACACGGATTTCGATATCAGCGAGACCTGCCATTTTGCCGCCGTCTTTTCCCGTGAGCATAATGGTCTTGATGCCTTTTTGTTTGGCAACATCAATAGCATTGAGGATATTCCCCGAATTACCCGATGTGGAGAGCCCAAACAATACGTCGCCTTTCATGCCCACCGCTTCAAGGTAACGCGAGAAAACATACTCGTAGCCAAAGTCATTCGATACGCAAGAAATATGACTTGGATCTGAAATGGCAATCGCTGGATAACCAGGACGATTTTCTCGGTAGCGCCCGGTCAATTCTTCGGCAAAATGCATGGCATCACAATGCGAGCCACCATTGCCGCAAGAGAGTACCTTGCCACTGGCCTTAAAGCTATCGGCCAGCAGTTTCGCGGCTTTCTCGATTTGCTGAATATTATTGTCATCACTTAAAAACGCTGTTAACACATCGGCAGCTTCTGTTAGCTCACCGCGAATAATATCTTGGTACATGGCACCTTCCCATTGTTAACAAATATCTGACGGTGTCGCCTGACAGGCATGACGTCACATAACTGCCAGTGTACCCGCATCGTTTTACGGCTGTCGACTGCCGCGCCCTCCCGACAAGCGAGCTAGGTCACGTTTGCTTGAATGGCAACCTATCTTGCCAGTTGTCCCCGTCCCCTGGTGGTGATTTTCTCACCTTGCAAGCTAGGTCACACCGTATCATTTTACAATTCGTTAATTATTTGCTTACATTGAGTGGTACGACCTCTTACCACAATAGTAAGAGCTAACCCAAACCTAAGGAGATGACGTGATGGCAACAGGGTTATATATCGCCGCCATGCTAATACTGGCCGGTGTACTCGCATACCATCGTGCCAAGCTGCTGGTATCGACTGCAGTGCTTGCAGCCGGGCTAGTTGTAGGGACAATCATGGGCAGCGTCGGCGAGATCACTTGGTTGATCTTTGCCGTGATCGCGTTGCCGCTTAATATTGTGACGTTTCGTCGCAACTGGCTCAGTAAGCCAGCGTTCAAAGCATTTAAATCCGTGATGCCGGAAATGTCAGCGACGGAAAAAGAAGCGATTGATGCGGGGACAGTCTGGTGGGAAGCGGATCTATTCCGTGGCGCGCCGGATTGGAACAAACTGCATGACATTCCTGCGCCCACGCTGAGTGCGGAAGAGCAGGCATTTTTAGATGGGCCAGTCAACGAAGTCTGCCGCATGGTGGATGACTATCAAGTCACCCATGAACTGGCCGATTTGCCTGAAGATGTTTGGCAATACCTGAAGGACAATAAGTTCTTCGCCATGATCATCAAAAAGCAATATGGTGGCCTAGAATTCTCTGCCTACGCGCAATCCTTGGTGCTGCAAAAACTGTCAGGCGTGTCTGGTGTGCTGTCATCCACCGTGGGTGTGCCGAACTCTTTAGGCCCAGGTGAATTGCTCCAGCATTACGGCACTACCGAGCAGAAAGACCATTACCTTCCTCGTTTGGCGCAAGGTAAAGAGCTCCCTTGCTTTGCATTGACCAGCCCAGAGGCGGGCTCTGATGCAGGCTCGATTCCTGATTATGGTGTGGTCACCAAAGGCATGTGGCAAGG
Organism: Salinivibrio sp. SS3; assembly: GCF_001722105.1. Taxonomy (NCBI): domain Bacteria; kingdom Pseudomonadati; phylum Pseudomonadota; class Gammaproteobacteria; order Vibrionales; family Vibrionaceae; genus Salinivibrio; species Salinivibrio sp. SS3. The sequence continues at coordinate 162,608 of NZ_MEBQ01000004.1, forward strand.
TGAAGAAGTACTGGGGATGAAAATCACCTGGAACAAACGCTATATCACCCTCGCCCCGGTTGCCACTGTGTTGGGTCTAGCGTTTAAACTGCGCGACCCTGAGCACCTGTTAGGCGACCAAGATGAACTTGGTATTACCTGTGCCTTGATTCCAACTGATTTGGACGGGGTTGAAATTGGTCGTCGTCATTTCCCGCTTAACGTGCCTTTCCAAAACGGTCCAACGCAAGGCAACGACGTCTTCGTACCGATGGACTTTATTATTGGTGGCCAGAAAATGGCAGGCCAAGGCTGGCGGATGCTGATGGAGTGCTTGTCAATTGGTCGCGGTATTACCCTGCCATCTAACACCACGGGTGGGCTAAAATCCGCGGCGCTGGCTACCGGAGCCTACGCACGCATCCGTCGCCAGTTCAAGTTGCCCATTGGTAAAATGGAAGGGATTGAAGAGCCTCTCGCGCGCATTGCAGGCAACGCCTACGTCATGGATGCTGCCAGCGCGCTGACAGTGACGGGTATCGATATCGGCGAGAAGCCATCGGTGATTTCTGCCATCGTTAAGTATCACTGTACCCACCGCAGTCAACAGGGCGTGATTGATGCGATGGACGTTGTCGGCGGTAAAGGCATTTGTCTAGGGCCCAAAAACTTCCTAGGGCGCAACTATCAAGGATCGCCGATTGCCATCACGGTAGAAGGCGCCAACATCCTGACGCGCTCGATGATCATCTTTGGCCAAGGTGCCATTCGTTGCCATCCCTTCGTGTTGGATGAAATTCGTGCCAGCGAGAATAGCGATCAGCAAGCGGCCCTTGCCGCATTTGATAAGGCCTTGTTTGGCCACGTTGGCTTCGTGTTTAGCAATGTTGCACGTACTTTCTGGCTGGGCCTCACTGATGGTCGTTTGTCAAAAGCGCCACGCAAGGACGCAACACGCCGCTATTACCAGCAGATGAACCGCTACAGTGCCGCGCTCGCGCTGCTTGCCGATGTCTCTATGGCAGTATTGGGCGGCAACCTCAAGCGTAAAGAGCGCCTGTCTGCGCGCCTTGGCGATGTGCTGAGCCAGCTTTACCTAGCGTCGGCCACCATGAAACGCTATGCCGATGAAGGCTACCAAAAAGAGGATCTGCCTTTGGTTCATTGGGGCATGCAAGACGCCATGTACCAAGCTGAGCAAGCACTGGATGGCTTTATCGCTAACTTCCCCAACAAGGCGATTGCCGGCTTAGTCCGCGCACTAGTATTCCCTCTGGGTAAAGGACGCCGTCAACCTGGCGATCGTCTCGATGGCAAACTGGCCGTCATTTTACAATCACCCAGTGCGACACGTGACCGCCTCGGTCGTGGTCAGTACTTCGAGCCTGGTAATGCGATTGGTAACATCGAAAAAGCGCTGCACGATATTTTGAACGCTGAACCTATTCACAAGAAAGTGTGCGAGGGGATCGGTGAAAAGCTGCCGTTTATGTTCCTTGACCAAGTCGCGGATAAAGGCTTAAGCGCCGGTGTGATCACCGAGCAAGAAGCCGAACTATTGCGAGAAGCCGAGCAAGGCCGACTTGAAACGATCAATGTGGATGACTTTGACCCGTCAGAGCTACCTGCAGCGTCAATCAAGGAGAGCAAGATGCATAACGCGGCTTAACCGTGTTTTCCGCATCGATAGCTTGACGTCAAAAAGAGAGGGCTTCCCTCTCTTTTTTATTTCCCCGAATAGATGAGCTTACTCGCACCACAGTGCTAGTCGTTCTTATCCGGTTTATCCATATCAAGCTCACTTCCTTGATCGTCTCCGTCGCTGTCCAGCGGGGGCGCTTCCAGCTCTTGCGCCGCTTCAGCCAATTTACGCGCCTTGCGTTTTCGCAAGACAAACCAGGTTGCAGCCCCCATCAACATCACCAATAAGTTACCTAAGCCAATGATCAACAGGGAGGTGGTTCGTGCCTCCTCGCGAGCCCGCTGTTGGCGGCGCGCCTCTGCCGCTTCCATCATCGCTTTTTCACGTGCTTCGCGCTCTGCTTCGGCTTGTTCCAGCGCTGCGTAATCGGTGACCGCAAAGGTTTGTTCAGGAAGCGGGAAAACTAAGGGACGTCCCGACAACTGATCCGTCGCATACAAGGTTGTTCGCCACTTATATTGTCCAGGTGTACTGGCATAAGGGATATCGAGCGTAATCGTCTCCTGCTCTTCCTCAGCGGTGGTTTGGTAGACCGTGGTTTTTCCTTCCGTATCGGTGAATTTGGCGTGAACAGATACGCTGCCAGGCTCAATACTGGCCTGCTCGGACTGAACAACCAATTGATGCGGTTCGCCCTCTGCTTGGCTTTGTTTAAACGTGGCCATTAACGGTGTCGGGTAGACTAAGACTTGTTGCTCTAGCGTGCGGAAAAAAATGCCATTGCCCGAGGTCACGCGTGCGCGGTATTTCCCCGGCATCACATTAATCGGCAAAGAAACGGTAAACACACCGTCATTCGGCGTCTCATCAAGCCCAGTACCATCGTCACTAAATTGTCCCAAGGATTTGGGTTGAGGGCGTTGGTCTGGGTTAAGTGATTCAGGATTTTCGATAAATTCGGTAAAATTAACCGTTAAATCGACACGCTCAATAAAATCACGCAAGTTAAGTGGCTTGTCCCCCAACATGAGCTGTGCAGTAAACTTGACCGCCTCGCCTTGATAAAGACGGCTGGGTAAGTCTTCAACCTGCATACGCAAATCGCTTAAAACACGGACTTTGTTGTCAGGACTCACCCGGCCAATCGCTTGCCATGGCCCTGGCATGGGGTCGGTCACCGACACAATGTCCATATCTGCTTCTTGATGCCAGGATACTTTGTCTGGGTGACGCCATGCATAATATTTGGTGCCGTCCGGACGTACCAACACCACCGGCATGCTTGGCTTTTCTCGATAAATCACGAAGGCCGCACGCTCAATGGTTGGATCAACACGGAAACGATTTTCCAGCAGACGAATTTCTTGCTCGTTAGCGTGTGCTAACAAGGGAAAACAAACACACACCGCCCACCATCGCTTCTTCATGCCTTCTCCTACTGTCGCCAAAGACAGCTTCCGTTTTGCTCAATAAAGTCTAAACGCGCTTCATGCGCACTCATTTCATCGGCCGATGCAGGAATAACCTTTAGCGATTTCTGGCGCTTAACGGTTCTTGGAGCCATTGGGCTCGCATTATCCGTCTCCGTTCCCGCATTAAATGACAGGTTGGTTTGTCCCCCCGTCATTAATAGATAAACGTCAGCGAGGATCTCCGCATCCAACAACGCGCCGTGAAGCGTTCGCCGAGAGTTATCAATACCGTAGCGATCGCACAACACATCCAGGTTGTTACGCTTTCCAGGGAAGATTTTCTTCGCCATCGCTAAGGTGTCTGTGATGGTGCAAAGCTCAGTGGTTTGCAGCGAGACACCTAGGTTTTTGAACTCATGATCCATAAACCCCACATCAAAGGGCGCGTTGTGAGCGATCAGCTCCGCCCCTTGGATAAAATCAACAAAGGCTTGATGGATTTGCGCGTATTGCGGCTTGTCGGCCAAAAAGGCATCGGTGATACCGTGTACCGAAATCGCCTCAGGGTCGATAGCACGAGTGGGCTTGATATAGGCATGAAAGTGCCGCCCCGTGAGCTTACGGTTGATGATCTCTACCGCGCCGATTTCAATAATATTGTGGCCTTGGTAATGCGGCCCCCCTTCGCGGTTCATACCGGTGGTTTCGGTATCAAGCACAACGAGGCGATCGTAATTCGCTTTCATGGCAATAACTGTGTCAAACTTGGCTCAGATGAATAGCCAATAGTATCAAAGATGACCAAGCAGGTAGAAATTTTCACAGACGGTTCTTGTCTCGGCAATCCGGGACCGGGCGGCTATGGCGTGGTGATGCGCTACAAACAACATGAAAAAACCTTGAGTGCCGGTTTCACCCTCACCACCAATAATCGCATGGAGCTGATGGCGGCCATTGTCGGCTTAAATGCGCTTAACACGAGCTGTAACGTGACTCTCACCACTGACAGCCAGTACGTTCGACAAGGGATCACCCAATGGATCCATAATTGGAAAAAACGCCAATGGAAGACGGCGGATAAGAAACCGGTGAAAAATGCCGATTTATGGCAACAGCTTGATCAAGCGGCATCTAAGCATCAGATCACGTGGAACTGGGTGAAAGGCCACGCTGGACACCCAGAAAATGAGCGTTGTGACGAACTCGCGCGCGACGCTGCCAACCACCCGACAGAGATCGATGAAGGTTATCAGCCTGCAGACTAAACCTATTTCTAGCCGCCGTTGGGAACAACCCCGCCCAGCGGTGAGACCGCTTGCTTGAGTTTCCAACGAGGCTTAATCGGTTTTAATGGGTAGCTACGCTTACGGGCAATAATCAAATAAATGGACCCAAGCGCAGGTGTCACCATACTGGCGCTACTCTCTACCCAAGCGTGCCGAGCGCTGGGTCGCTGCGTCGGCCACAGTCCCATCTGGTGCGCCTCAACCACCTCATAATTCATCACACTCAACCAATCTTTAACGCGAAGAGGTGAAAACATACGTCCAGCCCAAGGGAGCCTTTGATGCTTGCCACGTAGCAGTTTTTTTACGCCCAAAAAGCTTATGGGGTTAACACCCGAGATGATCAAGCAAGCGTCATCAATCATCACACGATCAACCTCCCGCAATAAACGGTGCGGATCATCGCTATAATCAAGTTGGTGCGCTAATACACAGGCATCAAAAGATTTCTCGATAAATGGCAAGGCATAGTGTGTCGCGGTCACATTGCGCATTGGGTTATGTTGGTCGACACACACTTGGTGTTGAATGTTACACTGTTCACTGACTAGCTCGCAGCTTAAGCCGCCCAGTTTCAGCAAGTGGTAGCCAAATAAGGTCGGTAGCCATTCATCCAACCGAGTTTGCAATTGGGTGCGCGCCCAATCACCGTAAGCAACTTGGTCCCACGTATAGGGATAGTCAAACTGATGTTCTATGCGCGCTGGTTTCATTGATTAAGGCTCATTCTATCGCTGGAGAACCCAATGCTTCATGTAAAAAGCATACCTGCATTTAACGATAATTACATATGGCTCATTATTAGTGAAGATAATCGCTGCGCCGTGGTCGATCCGGGTGAAGCAAGTCAGGTTATTGACTACCTTAAAGCGAATTCATTGACTTTATCGTGCATTCTTATCACGCACCACCATTGGGATCACACCAATGGCATTGACGATCTTGTACGTTATGCGCCAAACGCGAAAGTGATCGGCCCGGATGTTCATCCAATACCTCAACGTTCAATGGCGGTCGGTGACGGTGACCAAATTGATGTCTTTGACCATCGCTTTTTGGTCGTCGGTGTCGAGGGCCACACCGACGATCACATTGCGTTTGTCGGCGATGGTAAGCTGTTCTGTGGCGATGCCTTGTTTTCAGCCGGTTGTGGCCGCTTACTCGGTGGCACTGCGGAGCAATCACTTAACTCATTGAAAAAGCTAGCATCGCTACCCATCGAGACCCAAGTGTATTGCGCCCATGAGTATACCGCCGCCAATGTCGCGTTTGCGCTGACTGTAGAGCCTGAAAACGACGCATTACACTTGTACCGAGAAGAAGTGAACCGCTTACGCGCCCAAGGTAAGCAAACGCTCCCCAGTACCATTGAGCGAGAAAAGCGTATTAACCCGTTTTTGCGTACCCAAGAGCCGACGGTCATTCAAGCGGTTGCAGGTCGCACTGCAGCCGACGATGAGCTTGCCGTTTTCCGAGCGCTGCGGCAGTGGAAGGACGAATTTTGAGCTGAGTCTCTTGTCATCAATGAGGCCAGCCCCTATCATCATCGGCTATTTTGGACGAAGGTTTTATGCAATGAAGTACCGTTTTGTTATATTGAGCACGCTGTTGCTGAGCGGCTGTCAGTCTATCGGCGACGCTCAAAATGCGGATATCGCCTCCGAGGCACCGCCCGTTGTCGCAAAAGAAACAACGCGCTCGCCTGATAAAGCCTCAGAGACGCCCAAGAAAACCACACCCGCGACGCCTACGGTACTTTCCCCGCAAAAACAGAATGATGTGTGGCAGCGCATCAGTATGCAGCTTTCGCTTCCCGTGCCTGATAATGCCTCGGTACGCCGTTATCGTAATTGGTACTTAAAGTATCCTAATCACCTTGCCACGGTCGCTGAGCGCGCCACGCCGTTTTTACACCTGATCGTAGAAAAGGTCGAAGCGCGCAACATGCCCTTAGAGTTGGCGTTGCTTCCAGTCGTAGAAAGCTCGTTTGATCAATTTGCTTACTCGCATGGCCGGGCGGCTGGCCTTTGGCAATTTGTCCCAGCAACAGGCCGCCGTTTTGGCCTGGAACAAAATTGGTGGTACGACGGCCGACGTGATGTGGTGCAATCAACCGATGCGGCACTCGATTACCTCGAGTACTTGCATGGCATGTTTGATGGCAACTGGTTACACGCTATCGCTGCATATAACTCCGGCGAAGGACGTGTGGCTCGTGCTATTCGTCGCAACGAGCAACGCGGAAAGCCTACCGACTTTTGGCATTTAGACCTCCCCAAAGAAACCAGCAGCTATGTGCCTAAGCTAATCGCCCTTGGCGATGTACTGCGCCACCAAGAGCAGTATGGACTCGACGTGCCAGAAATCCCCAATCAGCCAGCACTGACCTTGGTCGATCCTAAGATGCAGATGGATCTGGCGCTCGCGGCTAACTATGCCGGTTTAAGTGTTTCTGAGCTCCAAAGCCTTAACCCTGCGTATAACCATTGGGCAACCTCACCATCAGGCCCCACCCACTTATTGTTGCCCAACGACAATGTGGAACGCTTTAATACTGAATTGGCTAAAAATGACAACCAAGGGCTTCGTGTGGAACGTTATGCGGTGAAGTCAGGTGACAGCCTGAGTGAAATCGCGGCTGAGTACAACACCACCGTCAAGGTATTAAAACGAGCTAACCAACTCCGCTCCTCACGTATTCGCGTGGGTCAGCGCCTGATGATCCCTGTTTCGCTGAAAGATGAATCACAATACACGCTAAGCGCACCACAGCGCCTCGCGGCATTGCAAGCGGCGGAGCGAGATGGCCACAAGCGCACCCACACCGTGCGCCAAGGCGACAGTTTTTGGACAATCGCCCGCCGTTATGACGTTGATTATCGTCAGCTCGCTAAGTGGAACGGCATGAGTCCTCGCGACACCCTCAGCATTGGCCAGACGTTGGTCGTTTGGGATAAAGAGGGAGATGCACGTCGCATCCGCACGATTACCTACCGAATTCGACAAGGTGATTCCTTGAGCAGTATTGCACAACGCTACAATGTATCAGTCGCCGAGCTGGTTAAATGGAACCAGTTACGACAAAGCGCATATATCCAACCCGGTCAAAAGCTAACACTGCATATCGACATTTCTCGGAGTAGCGGCTCATGATGCAAGCGTCAGCCAATCCACTGTTCGCCTTAAGAGACATCGTTCTTCGTCCCAGTGCATGCTTTGCTGCATTAAGCCAGCGCCCGGTATGGGGCTGGTTGGCTTATTTGCTTATGTGCCTAAGCGCTATTGCATTTTGGAGTGCTTATTTTGATCACACCAACCTTGCCGCGCTTCAGCAAGCACTCGCGCAACAATTATCGATGCCACCTGCAGACGCTGAAAAGTGGTTACAACGTGAAACACTGCTTGCCTCTGAAGTGCTCGGAGATTGGTTTGGCCGAGCGGCGGTCATTTTTTCCTTGGCACTGTGGTTTCGGTTAGCCACCAAACAAGAAGCCCCTAACTTTGGCTATCGTCATTGGCTCGCGGCCTCTTGCTTTATCTTTTTACCCGCGGTCGTGGGCGATTTGGCAAGCTATACCAATATGACCTTATCATCCGGTTTTATTTTGCCGGCTCATGCGGATTTAAATAGCCTTAATGGCTTACTTAAATTACCACTCGCCTCGCCATGGAGTGCATGGGCAGCAAGCTTGCCATTGCTACTCCCGTGGTACTGGGTATTAAGCATTACGGTTATCGGTACTTGGACACCACTCAATCATGGCAAAGCGATCGTCGTTGCTACCCTGCCTTGGGTTGCCGTTTTTGCCAGTTGGGCCATCGTCATAGCATTAAGCTAGGAAAATTCAGCGAGGGAAATCCCCTCGCTGCCTCTATCCTGTCACTTTCAGTTGTGCCTCTATCGCTGCGTGATCAGAGGCACCATTATCAATTGCGCTCGCCTTTTCTACCGATAAGCCACGGTAGAAAACATGATCCAACGGCAACCCAAATTTAGTCATTCGCTCATCGGGATGATAACGCATTTCTTGCAATGACAAACGCGTGACCATCGCTCTTACCGCGTCTAACCGCCGCTGAGACCAAGTATTAAAGTCACCAGCTAAAATAATCGGCCCATCGACACGCGCCAAAGCTTGCTCCAAAGCGGCCAATTGTTTCTTATAAGCGGCCATTGCATAAGTAAAGTTAATGCTATGAATATTCACCACCGCAAGGCGCTCTCCATTGGAGAGCTTATACTCACTATATAGAGCACTTTTAGGAAGGCGCAGATAAGGCTCGACCGCAGTATACGCACAACTGTGCAAAGGGTTCACTTTGGAAAGGTTCATCACCCCTGCAACAGCATCTTGCATCGCAAACGCATAAGCTTGGTCATAGTGCAATGACGCCTGCGTGATCCAACGTGCTAATTGTGGACCAAAGCTTGCCTCTTGCAACAACATCAAGCGGTGAGGTTGGTGATACTGACTTAACGCAGTGTCCCACTGAGGACGCTGTTGTTTATAAATATTCCATACCAATAATGAAAAACGGCCTTGTTCGTCAAGCGGTAAAGAATGTGTGTAATCAACGCACTGGCGATGTATACCAGACACCGTATGGAGTTGGGTGCTGTCAGGCACGGTGAAGTAGCCATTGACACCAATCACCGCAGCAGGGACGAAAATAGCACTCCCCCATGCCACTACCTTGCCAATACGTCTTTTCATTGCTTAGTCACCACCATAGCACTTGCCAGTGTGAGTATAGGTTGTTATTAGAATGGCCGCTGATTTTGCGATCATGAAGGCTGAAATACAAGTGGTTGCTCTCAGTTATTACTTGCTGCTTACTTCAACTCAGAGATAGGATAGAAGAGAAATAATAACAAGGTGCATTCATGGAGCGACGCCTATGCTTAACAACCTCTTCGTATACGGAACCCTGTGTCCAGAAGGCACAAATCACCACGTGCTTGCGGATGTCCATGGGCAATGGTTTCCCGCGAGTATACAAGCAATGCGCACAGACCGTGGTTGGGGATCGGCCTCGGGTTGTCCGGGTATAGAGCTCAGTGATAATCCAAATAATCGGGTAGAGGGCTGGCTTTTGAAAGCAGACGATTTATCTCACTTTCTCCCTCACATTGATGCATTCGAAGGCGCTGGCTACCAACGGGTGATTGTTGAGGTAGAGTACAAAAGCAAAAGCAGTCAACACGCCCAGCATACAACAGCATTCACCTATGAACTTTGTTTTAATCACCAGCCTGATGCGACTGGGCCAAGCCAATTTGTCGCCAAAAACTATTAGAAGAGTCGTTGAATAGATATAAAAAAAGCACTGACGGATGTCAGTGCTTTTCAAGTGGCAGGGGTAGAGGGATTCGAACCCCCAACACGCGGATTTGGAATCCGCTGCTCTGCCAATTGGAGCTATACCCCTATAAATAGTGGCGGAGTGGACGGGACTCGAACCCGCGACCCCCGGCGTGACAGGCCGGTATTCTAACCAACTGAACTACCACTCCGCACCAATTCTGTCTCATCAAAGTCTTACGCATATCTGCTTTGATGCTTAAATTTTTGCTAACTAAAGCCTAACAGTAAGCTCTAATTAGGTTATCTTGTTTGATGCGATGAGGATGTTGAATCGAGACGCGCAGTGTATGCCAATACATGAGCATCATCGTTATCAAAAGCATCGAGCAATCAGCAAGATAAGCGTTTTTGCCTTCAGATTTTTCCAAAAATCTGAAAACAAGAAAGCAAGCCTGGCGATGTCCTACTCTCACATGGGGAGACCCCACACTACCATCGGCGCTGCTTCGTTTCACTACTGAGTTCGGCATGGAGTCAGGTGGGTCCAAAGCGCTATGGTCGCCAAGCAAATTCGGTAATCTAGAAAGCTGTTCGTTCTCGCCACAATCAACTGGCTTTATTTTAAGTCCAACCCAAAACCGCTTGGGTGTTGTATGGTTAAGCCTCACGGGCCATTAGTAC